>CANOIR010000009.1 GCA_947566125.1 uncultured Ruminococcus sp.
TTCCCACTGTAATACCTATTTTCTTTGCAAAGGTAACTGCCAATACATCAATTCCATCAAGTGCACCGCCTGTGCGTATTGTAAGACCGCTGCCAACACCTGAAATTATTCCGCCGAACAATGCACATAAAAGCAAATCTTCACCTGCAAGCGGAGAAGCCATGCTGACATCAACGGGAAGAACATCAGTAATAAGCCATGAGCATAAAGAATATACAATAACCGTGAAAACAGAATATATTGTAAACGTAATCCCCTGCTTTTTTAATCCAAACAAAAATATAGGTATATTAAGAAGCAGCAAGAAGATCGACAAACTAAGATAATCCGGTGTGACTTGTGAAAGAAGAATAGATGTGCCTGAAATTCCGCTGTCATAAAGATTTACCGGTGCAAGAAATATTGTTACACCAAATGCATTTACACATCCTGCAATAAGCAAAATAATAAAATTAAGCGGACGAAGTTTTTCAAGTTCTCCTACAAAATCAATTTTTTTCATATGTCGATCTCCCATTCTGCATTACATCGAAAGCATGATAATTAACTTTCAAAAGAATTTAATTATATTTTTATCAAGACACTTGTTCCTCAAACTGGCTATTATAAAGATCTGCATAAAATCCCTTCTTTGCAAGAAGTTCATCGTGAGTACCACTTTCAATAATATCACCATTCTTCATAACAAGAATAAGGTCTGAGTTCTTTATTGTGGACAATCTATGTGCAATAACAAATGAAGTACGATTCTCCATAAGTTTATCCATTGCAAACTGTATCTGCTGCTCTGTTCGTGTATCAACTGAAGATGTTGCTTCATCAAGAATAAGCATAGGCTTATCTGCTATCATAGCACGAGCAATGGTGAGCTGCTGTTTTTGTCCCTGTGATAAATTAGTCTGATCATTCAATATAGTATCATAACCATTTGGAAGAGTACGAATAAAATGATCAAGTCCAACAGCTTTGCAAGCTTTGATGATTTTTTCATCACTAATATTTTCTGTACAATATACAAGATTCTCTCTTACAGTACCCTCAAAAAGCCATGTGTCCTGAAGAACCATACAGAATTGATCATGAACATCTTCACGAGTGATATTCTTTGTAGGTGTTCCATCAATGCGTATTTCACCACCCTGAATTTCATGGAATCGCATGAGCAAATTTACCATGGTAGTCTTTCCGGCACCGGTAGGACCTACGATCGCAATTTTTTGACCCGGCTTTGCTACAGCAGAAAAATCATGAATTATTATTTCATCAGAATCTTCATAGCCAAACTTAACATGATCAAATTCAACTGTGCCTTTTACCTGGTCAAGTTTAGTAGTCTTTTTGCTTTCATCTTCCATTTCTTCAGCTTCAAGGAATTCAAACACACGCTCTCCGGCAGCAGCTGCTGACTGTAAAGTCTGCATTGCCTGAGCAATTTGAGAAAGCGGCTGAGTGAAATAACGAACATACATCATAAATGCAACGATAACTCCAAAACCTATTTTTCCGTTCATTGCAAGCGCACCGCCGACTACACAAACAGCAACATATCCAAGGTTACCAATAAATCCCATTATAGGCTGCATAAATCCTGCAAGGCACTGTGCCTTGAATCCGCTTTCACGAAGTTTCAAATTCATTTCATTAAATTGATTTATGGAATTTGCTTCACCATTATAAGCTTTTACAACAGTATGACCTGAATACATTTCCTCAATATGACCATTCAGATCACCAAGACATGCCTGCTGACGTGCAAAATATTTCTGGCTTCTGCCCATTATCGCAAACATCAATACAAAACCAATGAGGCTTGCTCCAACCGCTGCAAGTGTCATCCAACAATTTGTAATAACCATCATGATAAAGCTTCCAGCGAAAAGAATAATAGCATGAATAAGATTTCCAAGGCTCTGGTTAAGCGACTGTCCTATTATGTCAACATCATTTGTTACACGTGACAGAACGTCACCTGTACTTGTTTTATTATAAAACCACATAGGCAGACGATTTATCTTCTTTGAAATATCTGAACGCATACGCTTGGAAACACGCTGTGTAACGCTTACCATTGTCAGACCTTGTACTGTCTGGAAAATCCATCCAAAAGCATACATTGCTATAAGAATTGCTGCTATCGATAATACATTATCCATATCAATTGACGGCTTGATAAGACCATATATTGAAGCCGGCAAATTATCCATAGCTTCAAAAGCTGCACTTTTATCATCGCTTTCCAAATCTAAATTAGAAAAAGTATTTACAAGTTCCATTTGATCCTCAGCAGATATTACTGTACCTTTAACTGTAATATCACTGTACATAGCAGTTTTAATACTATCCGGCAGATCATCCATCATGTTTTTGACATCAGATTCATCTTCTTTATCCATATTCTTTAATATTTTCAAAGACGCCATCTGCTCACTACCTGAAATAACAGAACTGTTTACTTCAATCTCATTAAACAAAACATCAAGTACACTTTCAGACATTGACGCAAACGTACCAATTGCGTCAATGTCACCAGAAGATGCACTAGCATTCATCATCACCTGATTAAAAGCTTCTTTATCAGCGTCTGATATGCTGTCTGAACTCATGACCTTAGAAGCATTTTCAGATATTGCTGACTTGTCACTTACATTTGAAACTATACTTTCAATTACGGTTTCCATATTTAAAGAAGTATTATTTGATATTTCATCAGAAACATCTTTAATAACATCCATATCAGGAGCTATTCCGGCAGTGATTTCTTCTGTCATATCAGACAACTTACTTGGACCCATCAAAGTAAGAATCGTTCCAAGTGCTGCACAAACAAGTGCAATAATTATAGCAACTAAGTATTTATTGCAGTAACCAAACAGTTTCTTCCAAGTTCCTGTTAAATTTTTTGCCTTTTCTCCATTGCCTCTTTGACCGTGACCAAAACCGCCTCTTGGACCTCTTGACTGTGTACCCTTGTATTCTTTATTTTCCATTATGCAAGTTCCTCCTTTGAAAGCTGAGAAAGTGCAATCTGCTGATAAACATTACAGTTCTGCATAAGTTCATCGTGTTTGCCCATTCCGACAATTTTTCCATCTTCCAATACAATGATCTTATCTGCATCACGTATTGTACCTATACGCTGTGCAACGATAATTCTTGTAGAATTTTTGCATTTTTCATCTAAAGTTTTGCGAAGAATACGATCTGTCTTATAGTCAAGTGCAGAGAATGAATCATCAAAGATAAAGATTTCAGGATCTCTTGCTATTGCACGTGCAATGGAAAGACGCTGCTTCTGTCCACCTGAGAAGTTTGAACCGCTTTGAGCTACATAGCCATCATAAGTATTGTTTACATTTTCTACAAATTCAGCTGCCTGAGCTGTTTCCACTGCACTTTTCACTGCATCACTATCAGCAGAATCTCTGCCATTGTCACCATAAGCAACATTAGATGAAATCGTACCCTTAAACAATATAGCCTTTTGAGATACATAACCAATTTTATTTCTAAGTGATTTTTGAGTATATTCCTTTACATCTACACCATCTACAAGTACTGAACCTTCTGTAACGTCATAGAAACGTGGAATCAAATTAATCACTGTACTTTTACCGCATCCTGTAGAACCAATAAATGCAATAGTTTCACCTTTTTTGGCCGTAAATGAAATATCCTGCAAAACATATTCTTCTGAATCTGGATAACGGAAATATACATTTTTAAATTCAACTTCACCAACTCTTCCAGACTCTCCTTCTGTCTTCTCACCATCGTGAATAGATGGCTTTGTATCAAGTACCTCATTTATACGATTGGCTGAAACAAGCGCACGTGGCAGAATAATGAAAATCATAACCAGCATCATAAATGACATAACGATCATTATTGCATATTGAGAGAATACCATCATATCTGAAAACAGATTGATTTTGCCCATAATTCCGGCATTATTTATCAAATATGCTCCTAACCAATATATAGCAAGTGAAAGTCCGCTCATAACAAGCTGAATACTTGGCATCATAAAAGACATTGTTCGCTGTGCAAATAATTGAGTAGATGTAAGCTCTTCATTTGCTTTGTCAAACTTATTTTCCTGATATTTCTCTGCATTATATGCACGAACAACACGCAGACCTGTCAAATTTTCTCTTGTAACACGGTTTAGATTGTCAGTAAGTGTCTGCATTTTTTTAAATTTTGGAAGTGCAAGTACAACACAAATTATAACAACAGTCAAAAGTACAACTACTGCCATTCCTGTTGTAAATGTCCACTGCCATGATTTATTAACAATCTTACATATTGCCCATACTGCCATGATCGGTGCTCTAAGAAGCATTTGCAATCCTAAAACAATAAGCATCTGTACCTGCATAACATCATTAGTAGTACGTGTTATAAGACTGGCTGTTGAAAAATGTCCGATCTCCTCCATAGAGAAAGACTGAACTTTATTAAACAGCTTGCTACGTAATTCAGCACCAAGACCTGTTGAAATACTGGATGCACAAACAGATGTAAGTACAGTTGCAACCAAACTGATAAGTGCATATGCAAGCATTTTTACACCTGCTGTCAAAATCTCGGACATTGCACTGCCCTGAGTCTGAACAAGCTTTGTAATTTCAGACATATACTCCGGCATAGTAAGCTCTGCCCAAACTGATAAAAATATAAAAGCTAGTGCAAGTAAAACTAATGCCCATTCTTTCTTATTTAAGTTTTTTAATATTTTGCCCATATGACTCTTATCTCCTTTTCAATAGTTTTTAATTTCTTGCAGAAAACTAACACGGTTAGCAATTGCAGTAAAAAATAATCAGGATATTACACTATCTCAATCATAGATCTATTTCCGGTGGAGAAAACACCGACTTGATCTCATTTGATATAGAAATAAAATCCATCATCTTTTCCATTCCTAATTTATCAATTACCGTGCCGATTTGGCTGTAAAGATCTGCTTTCATTTTGCTAACTATTTCAATTCCAAGCGGTGACAAACGAATGATTTTTATACGAGCATCATTAATATCAACATCCTTAATTATAAGACCCTTTGCTGACATTTTCTTTAAAAGTGCAGCAACCCTTGCAGTACTGACATTCATATAATCGCTTATATCGCCTGCTGTAATATCTCCGCTTGATTCGTATAACATACAAAGCACAGCATGAATTCCAGCATTCTTCTCACTTAAACTCTTGAAAAAATCCGCCGAATGCATTCCCTGCAAATTCTCCAAAACATACTCAATCTGCTTTTGTGTTGCCATCGTTTTTTTAACCTTCCTCCTTTATAAATTTAACATAAAACCGATCGGTGTTGTTTTTGGATACTTTGGCACCGCTTGGGGGAATCGAACCCTCAACTAACCCTTAGGAGGGGTTTGTTATATCCATTTAACTAAAGCGGCATATACTGTACGCCGTCTGCGTACAGTAATTATTATAAACTATATTAGAAAAAATTGCAAGTACTTTTTAAAAAATTAAGCTTCAACGCCATATTTGTTACGATATGAAAGCATATCATCCAAATACTCTGCAAATGGAATAACCCCATCTTTTATTGCTTTAATAATATCGTCCATAGTAACTATTGCATAAACCTTTACGCCATACTTATTATATGCTTCCTGTACTGCGGAATTGTCACTTCCAAGTGCCTTTTCCATACGATCAACTGTAATGACCATACCTGTAATATCAACATCAGCGACACCTTTAAGTTTTGGATATACTTCTGCAAGAGCTTTTCCAGAAGTCATTACATCCTCTATGATAACGACCTTTTCACCATTTTCCAAAGTCTTTCCTACAAACATACCGCCTTCGCCGTGGTCTTTAACTTCCTTACGGTCAAAGCAATAATTTACTTCTATATCATAATCATTTGCAAGAGCTACAGCAGCACTTACAGACAGTGGAATACCCTTATATGCAGGTCCAAAGAGTGTATCTGTTTCAATATTATTCTCTTTAATGCAGGCAGCATAATATTTACCCAGCTGCGCAAGCTGCTTGCCTGTCTTATAATTTCCCGTATTGATAAAATACGGTGCAACTCTGCCGCTTTTTAGAGTAAATGAACCAAATGTCAATACTCCGCAGTCAACCATAAATTTTATAAATTCTTCTTTGTAAGTCATGTTTATACTTCCTTTCAAATAATAAATATTTAATCTTCAATAGAATCAAGCTCACGCTGCCACAGGGTCACGCAGGCATCACTTGGCATTCTCCAATCTCCTCTTGGAGAAAGTGTAACACTTCCCACTTTTGGACCATCGGGCAGACAAGAACGCTTGAATTGCTGAGAGAAGAATCTCCAATAGAATTTTTTCAACCACTTTAAAATAGTTTGTCCATCATATACTCCATCAAATGAAATACACGCCAGACGATATATTTTCTTAGGTGAAAATCCTAAGCGGATAACATAATATAGGAAAAAATCATGAAGTTCATAAGGTCCTACAATATCTTCTGTTTTCTGAGAAATCGTTCCATCCTCTTCCGGAGGTAAAAGTTCAGGACTTACAGGTGTGTCAAGCACATCAAGCAAAACTGCCGACAATTCCTTATTAGTATTATCAGCCTCATACGCTACCAGATAACGCACCAGCGTTTTTGGTATAGATGCATTCACGCCATACATACTCATATGGTCACCATTATACGTTGCCCAGCCAAGAGCAAGTTCCGACAAGTCACCAGTACCAATAACAATACCACCATTTTGATTTGCTATATCCATAAGGATTTGCGTTCTCTCACGTGCCTGAGAATTTTCATAGGTAACATCATGATTATCTGGATCATGACATATATCCTTAAAATGCTGCATTACACTATCCGCAATACGCACTTCACACAGCTTAGCACCATAAGACTCTGCTAAACGGCAGGCATTATTATAAGTCCTGTCTGTTGTACCAAAACAGGGCATTGTTACTGCAATAATACCACTTCTGTCAAGTGAAAGCATATCAAATGCATGAGCTGTAACTATTAGTGCAAGAGTTGAATCGAGTCCACCGGAGAGTCCAATTACAACATTTTTGCAGCCTATATGACGAAGTCTTGTCATAAGTCCAACTGACTGGATTGCAAGTATCTCCTTGCAATTGCTGTCAAGATCTGATTTTACAGACGGAACAAAAGGTTTTTGCGGAAAAACTCTATCAAGTCTTGTTTCCATAACAGCCATATCAAAACTATTTATAGTATAATTATGGTCAATATACTGCCATGTATTTGTCGCCTTGCGATCTTTAAGAATTCTGTAAATATCAATATCAGAAATGCAAAGTCCGCCTGCAAAGAGTTTAGATTCTGCAAGTATCGTTCCACATTCAGAAATAACATTATGTCCTGCAAAGACCATATCTGTTGTAGATTCTCCAATACCGGCATCTGCATAAGCATATGCACATATAAGACTGCCTGACTTAGCTTTAATTATAGTACGTCTATAATCAGACTTTCCTATCATCTCATCGCTGGCTGATAAATTAAAAATAATTGCTGCACCAGATTTAACATGATTTATAGATGGTGTATCTCCAACCCAAAGGTCTTCACATATTTCTACAGCAAAGCTAAATCCTGCCATATTTCTGCATTCAAATATTTGATTTGTTCCAAATGTGACAATTTTATTATCTATAACAGCGTCAAATTCAGAATCAAAACCAGGAGCAAAATATCTTGCTTCATAAAACTCACTATAATTTGGAATATTCTTCTTAGGTACGATCCCAAGAATCTCGCCTTTAAATATTACAACTGCACAGTTGTAGATTTTACCCATATATGCAAATGGAAGTCCTACAATTGAAATTATTTCCATATGGGCAGTTTCATTTACTATTTTGAGAAGATTCTCTTCAGCAGAATTCAAAAGTGCCGACTGAAAAAATAAATCTCCACAAGTATAACCAGTAATTGAAAGTTCAGGAAAGCAAACCACTTTAATACCCTTTAAATGTGCTTCCTTAATCATTTCAATAATTTTATCTGTATTATAATCACAGTCCGCCACACGCAGGGCTGGCGTTGCACAAGCTATTTTTACAAATCCATCTTTCATAAGTTTTCTCCTTTTATAGGAAATCTTTATTTTTATTATAACTCATAAATATAAATTATGCAAGGGCTTTATTTAATTTTCTAAAATCAGGACTATTGAATATATTCTAAATATATGATATGATAATAAAAATAAACAAAAAAGGAGCTGATAGATTTTGCATCAAAAAAATACATTCGATCTGGTATATGATATAGTAATGAAAATACCAAAAGGAATGGTTGCAACATACGGTGATATTGCAAAGAGAATGGGTAATCCAAAATGGTCACAAATTGTTGGATTTGCACTTCATGTAAATCCCATGCCCGGAGTTATCCCTTGTCACCGTGTAGTGAACCGCTTCGGCGAAACATCTAAAGCATTTGCATTTGGCGGAGAAGACAAGCAAAGAATGCTGCTTGAAGAAGAAGGTATAAAATTTATGCCAAATGGACGAATTGATCTTGAAAAATACCGCTGGTACGATTAATAGAAATGAATAATAAAAAGGCTGTTGCAACTCAAATCCCTGCAACAGTCTATTTTTTATCTATACTATAACTATATAATATAATCTTCAATAGCTTTCATAAGCTTGTCAACACTCTTATTCACTGATGCATGTTCAAGATGAACTGTAATATCGGCATAACGCTCATAGTAATATCTACGCTGTTCGAAAAGTTCTCTAAAAGTTCTGCAATTTCTACACACAACACCCCTTGTAATAATATTTCCAACTCGTGCTTCAATATCTTCAATCGCATAACAAAGGTATACGACTTTTCCAAGTGATGCGAGATTATCCATACCTTTTTCACTATACACAGCACTTCCGCCAGTTGCTATAATTGTATTTTTAGTATTAACTGCCTCTAAAACACGTCCTTCAGCTTCTATAAAGCCTTCTACACCAAGCTCGTCTATAAGTTCCATCAAGGGTCTGTTATAATGATTTACTATTAAATCATCTGTATCCACAAAATCATATCCGATACTTTTAGCAATAACTTTTCCAAGTGTACTCTTGCCTGAACCGGGCATACCTATCATGATAAAGTTGCTCATTGGTAATGCTCCTTTGCTGCTATAATATTTTATAATTATAACACGTTATATCACATATTGCAATACATATTACAATACATTTTACAAAGCTTTAAAATTCCTTCAGAAATTTTTCCTTTGTTCAGAAAACATTTGGAAAATACTGCTGACTAAAAAATTGATTAGAATTTATTCATATGGGAATACTTGCTGTAATAAAAACTTTTTCTAATAGTCTGGTAGGAGGAATATATTATGGCATTTCAAAAGGTTATGATTTCAGGAATAAATACATCAGAACTTACAGTGTTGCAAGAAAAAGAGAAAATAGAACTGCTTAAAGAGATACGTGCCACTGGAAGCAAAGAAGCACGAGATAAACTTATAAATGGCAATTTAAGACTTGTTTTAAGTGTTATACAGCGATTTGCCGGCAGAGGAGAAGATGCCGATGACCTGTTTCAAGTGGGTGTTGTTGGACTTATAAAAGCTATAAATAATTTTGACCTTACAAAAGAAGTAAGATTCTCAACTTACTGCGTACCTATGATAAGCGGCGAATTAAGACGTTATCTGCGTGATTTCAATCAAATAAAAGTAAGCCGTTCACTGCGTGACCTTGCTTATAAAGCCATGCAGGCAAAAGAAAGTCTTACAACAAAACTTCTGAGAGAACCGAATATTACAGAAATAGCAGAAGAAATAGGTGCTAAGCGTGAAGACGTTGTAATCGCTCTTGAAAGTGTTACTGATCCCGTTTCACTTTATGAACCCGTTTATTCAGATTCCGGAGATACTCTTTATGTGCTTGACCAAATAAGTGATAAAAACGGCATTGAAAATAAGCTTGGCGAATTATCATTTCGTGACGCTATTCAAAGCCTTGGAAAACGTGAGAAAAATATTATATACATGAGATTCTTCCAAGGAAAAACACAGATAGAGGTTGCAAATGAAATAGGAATTTCTCAAGCTCAGGTATCACGCCTTGAAAAGGGCGCTTTAAAGAAAATAAAAGAATCAGTTTAATGATGTATCTTCAGTATTTTTGTCAAGTTCATTTTCTTCAATAACTTTATTCTCACAATATTGCAAACACTTAATCAATTTTAAAGATAATGCTTCAAGTATCTCTATCGAATCTGCCAGCTCTGCCTGTGATTTATAAAAAAGCGACTTATAATCCGGCATAATTTCACCTCCTTGTATATACTTATATAAGTATATACTTATAAATAGGAATTGTCAATAGTAGGTATATACGCTATAGTAAATATATAAATATTTTTACGGAGAATATAGGTATATTATTATGGTAAAGCTTACTTTACAGGAAATACTGGAATCACGAGGAATAACAAGATACCAGCTATCCAAAATGACAGAAATAAAATATCAAACTATTGATAATTATTATAAAAATAAAGTTATACGCTATGATGGATACATCCTTTCTAAAATATGCGAAGCACTTGACTGCCAGATAGAAGATATTCTAACTTATATCAAAACTAATAACTAACAGCTAATAAACAAACCAAAAGCATCTCAGCCTGTAATTTAAGTCCAGACTGAGATGCTTTTTATTATTACTTCTTAACAAGCAGCTTTTTATAAGTAAAATCAATCATAAACGCACCAAATGGAGCTGTTATCAATATCGCCAACACCGCAACAGCTAAAATAAGTTTTCCGCATTCCAGTCCTGCTGCAAGCGGAGCTGCGCCTATTGCTGCCTGAACTGTAGCTTTAGGAGAATAGGCAAACATACAAAACAATCTCTCCTTCATAGACAGCTTAGTTCTTAAAAGAGATACAAAAACGCCTGACATTCTAAATATCATTGCAATAACAAGTAAAATAAGTGCTGTCAAAATATATGATATTATGCTTTTTATATCTACTGCTGAACCTACAAGAACAAACAGCATTATTTCAGCGGCTACCCATATCTTGTTATATTTAGCAGAAAGCCTTTTTGAAAGTTCTTTATTTATTGCAAAAATCGACATACCCAAAGTCATAATCGCAATAAGTCCGGAAATATGAACATAATCTTTTAATAAATCTTCAAGTCCCAAAAGTAAAAATGATAAAGACAAAATCACTATAACCTTAGCACTGTCACGCATATGAAACTTTTTAAAAAATAAAACAAGAATAAATCCCGTAATGATTCCTACAGCAATTCCAAGCAAAATAGATGTTGGTATTTGAATAAAATCTAATGCAGATGCATTTCCTCCTGAAAGGATCGTAAGAAATGATGTAAAAAGAACTATAACATAAACATCATCAGCAGATGCACCGCCCATTACGATTTGCGGTATCTGCTTATCAGTACCATAACCTTCATCGATAAGTCTAAGCATTCTTGGAACTACTACAGCTGGTGAAACTGCAGCAATAACTGAACCAGCAAGAGCAGCTTCAAGATAAGATATTTCAAACAACATAGGTGCAAAAATAACTGTACCTATAATCTCAAATGTAGCAGGTACAAAACACATAAGCAATGCCGTACATCCTGCTTTTTTCAGCTCGTTTACATCAAGCCCAAGACCTGCACGTGTAAGAATGATAACAAGAGCAATTTCTCTAAGCTCCGATGAAATATCAAGAATCGAACTGTCGATAAATCCCAGTACATTAGGACCTATTATAATTCCCGTGATAATCATTCCTACAAGTGACGGCAGACGAATTTTTCTCGACAGCCAGCCAAAAAACATACCAATCAACATAATCAAAGCAATACTTACCAACATAAAAATCATCTCCAAAAATATATAAAATACAAAAAAGCTGACAGCTCCTGCGTAAAATCGCAGAAGTCATCAGCTTAAATCAAGCAGTTTAAGGCATAAGCCTATGGAAGAACCTCATTTCCATTCTTATTATATCACAGCAATTTAATCATGTCAAGCTTTTTATCACAAGTCCTCAACTACTATATTTTGCAGCCAAACTCCGCTTTTTAGCATGAATGCTCCAATTATAACTTTTATTACTTCCATAAACTGTACAAGGAAGAAAACTGCCGCAATACTAAGTGATGTGTAATTTGAAAGAATATATGCAAATGGTATAAGTACTATCCATGTATATACACTATCAAAGAGAAATGTTATAATAGTTTTTCCGCCCGAACGCAACGTAAAATATGCACAATGTGAAAACGCACAAAGAGGCATTACTATTGATGATATTAAAATAAATATTTGTGCAAGTTCACGTATACTCTCTTCAGTATTGTAAATTGACGGGAACAAGCCTCCTACTGATGCCATTATTCCTGCAAATACGCAGCAGCACGCTACACTAAAAAAGATCATTTTCCTTGCCTGATCCTTTGCCTCTGAAAGCATTCCTGCACCAAGGCTTTGACCAACTATTACTGAAATGCTCGCTCCAAGATTTATATAGACTATATTAAATAAATTCGTTATAGTAGAAGAAATGTTTTGTGCTGCAACAACTTCAAGTCCTCTTACAGCATAGCACTGAACTATAACTGCCATTCCTGCTGCCCATAAAAATTCATTCAATATAAGAGGTGTACCCTTTTTAAGAATATTTAAGCAAATACCCTTGGGTATCCTCAGTCCTCTAAACGCACCCTTTATATATGGATTCTTTTCCTTATGCATATGAGTCCAAACAATAACTATAATGCATTCCAATACACGTGCTGCTAATGTTGCAATAGCTGCACCTTTTACTCCCATAGCTGGTATTCCTACAAATCCAAATATAAGTACAAGGTCAAGTATAAGGTTCACCACAACAGCAACCGCACTGGCAACCATTGGAACAAAAGTCTGACCAGTTTCACGTATAGTGTTTACATAAGACTGACAAATTGCAAAGGGAATGATCGTACCCAGCATAATAAAAAGATAATCCTGACCATATTTTAATGCAAGATCTATATCACCAACTGAACTGCTGTCACTTAAATATAAAGAAATAAGCTGCTTATCAAAAAAGCCGAAAAGTATAAGTGCTATAATAGATATAACTGAAACAGCATAAATTTTAAATCGAAATGCATATTTTTGTCCTTCATAGTCACCTCGTCCGAAAAACTGCGTACCAAATATTCCTGCACCGGATACACCGCCAAAAATTGCTATATTAAATACAAACATAAGCTGATTAACTATGGCAACGCCGGACATCTGCTCTGTTCCTATTTGCCCGACCATAATATTATCAAGAAAACTTACAAAACTTGTTATTGCATTTTGAATGATCATTGGCACGGCAAGCAGCAACACACGATTGTAAAACGCTTTATCTCCAATGAAAGCTGCTTTAAACTTTGCAAACATAAAATCTCCTTTTATCAACATATAATAATAAAAAAGACTGTTGATAAATGTAATCGTCAGTCTTTTTTACCATATAAATTTAATTTAAACTATTACTCCGCCGCCTACAACTAAATCGCCATCATAAAGCACTACAGCTTGTCCTTTTGTGATAGCTCTTTGCGGCTGCTCGAATATTATTTTTATTGTATTCTCATTTATTTGAGTAACTGTACAGGGTTGTTCTTTTTGATTATATCGAATCTTAGCCCAAAGCTTCATGCTTCCTTCTATATTGTCAAATGGAATAAAATTGACATTTGTTGCTGTAAGCTCTTTTGAGAAAAGCTCTTCATTCTCACCAAGGTAAACTATGTTTGTACAAACATCTTTTCCGCATACATACATAGGCTTTCCAAGTGCAATGCCCAAACCCTTTCGCTGACCTATAGTATATCCTATAACACCGCTATGCTTACCCAAAACGTTGCCGTTTTTGTCGCAATAATTACCGCATGGATAATGCCGTCCGGTATAATTTTCAATAAAGCTTACATAGTCACCGTCCGGTACAAAACATATGTCCTGACTGTCACCCTTATGAGCATTCACAAATCCGTATTCTTCTGCAATGCGTCTTATCTCATCTTTGCTTTCATATTCTCCCAGCGGAAAACAAATATGTGACAGCTGCTCCTGATTCAGGAAATAAAGCACATAGCTTTGATCTTTTGCAATATTCTTTGCCTTTTTCAGCAAATACCGTCCGTCCTCACGTTTCTCAACACGTGCATAATGACCCGTAACTATTTTATCACAGCCAAGTGTTTTTGCCCTATTATAAAGCCGATCAAATTTTAAATATCTATTGCAATCAATACACGGATTAGGCGTTCCACCATTTTCATAAGTATCTATAAATCGAGCTATTACCTGCTCTGAAAAATCATCCTGAAAATTAAATACATAATACGGAATTCCAAGCCTTTGTGCAACTGCCCGTGCGTCTTCAACATCATCAAGAGAACAGCACGTTTTTCCTGTCACATCGTCATTTTCCATATTATCAGGCTTTGAATAAAGCTTCATTGTAACGCCTATGCAATCATAACCGGCTTTAAGCATTAGTGCAGCAGATACAGAACTGTCTACACCTCCGCTCATTGCAATCATTACCTTAACGCTCATCAGCTAAGCTCCAACATTCTGTCAAGACAATGCTTTGCCTTTATACGCATTTCATCAGCCATAATAATTTCCTCACCATCTGTACCTCTAAGTACATTCAGCACATCAACAAGAGTAGTAAGCTTCATATTATGACAAACGCAATTCTTTGAAAGCGGATAAAACATCTTATCCGGATAAGAAAGCTGCAAATGCTGAACAATACTGTTTTCAGTACCAATAATAAAACTCTTTGATTCCGACTTTTCAGCATAGTTCATAATGCCCACTGTACTGCCGGCATAATCAGCCATTGCAGTAACCTCCGGAATGCATTCCGGATGAACGATCAGCTTGGCATCTGGATGTTCTGATTTTGCCTTCTCAACATCAGCAACTGTCATTCCTGCATGGACTGGACAGCCGCCGTTAATAGTTATTATTTCCTTTTCAGGCACTTGTTTTTTTACAAAATCGCCAAGATTGCAGTCAGGTATAAAAATTATCTTTTTCTCCGGCATATTTTTTACGATCTGAACTGCTGAAGAGGAAGTTACACAAACATCGCAAAGTGTTTTAAGTGCAGCAGTTGTATTTACATATGCAACAACTGCATGATCAGGATAACGCTCCTTTAATTTTATCAATTCCTCAACAGAAAGCTGCTCTGCCATAGGGCAGCCAGCATCGCTTTTTGACAGATAAACACGTTTTTCAGGAGAAAATATTTTAACCGTTTCTGCCATAAATCTAACACCGCACATGAGGACATTTTTGTTTTTAACTCCTGCTGCCTTTTTGCTAAGTGCAAATGAATCTCCTGAAAAATCAGCAATTTCCAAAATATCCGGTGTCTGATAACAATGTGCCAGTATGCAGAAATCCTTTTCTTTTTTAAGTCTTAGGATCTCCTTTTGAATATCAGCAATCATGATTTATCCTCTCCGTCACCTTCATTATCATGTTCATGGCAGCAAGCACAATTGCCGTCACAAAGCTGTTCATGATCATAAGCAATTCCATTCTTATCATAGTAATCTTTAACGGCTGCCTTTACTGCTTCTTCTGCCAATACAGAACAATGCAGTTTATGTGCCGGAAGTCCATCAAGAGCCTCTGCAACAGCCTTGTTTGTAAGAGAGAGTGCTTCTGAAAGCGGCTTGCCTTTGATCATTTCAGTAGCCATAGAACTTGATGCAATAGCAGAACCACAGCCAAATGTCTTAAACTTTACATCTGAAATAGTATCGTTGTCGATTTTCAGATATACTTTCATTATATCGCCGCATTTAGCGTTTCCTACTTCACCAACGCCGTCAGCATTTTCAATTTCGCCTACATTTCTTGGATTACGAAAATGATCCATTACCTTTTCACTGTATAACATATTCTTTTACTCCTTTTTTTAAATCTTCCCAAACGGGTGACATTGATCTAAGATATTCAACTACCTTAGGAACATTCTCAATGATATGAGCTATTTCTTCAGGTGTATTATATTCGCATATTGAAAGTCTAAGAGAACCGTGAGCTACCTCATGCGGCAGACCAATTGCTAAAAGCACATGACTTGGATCAAGTGAACCAGAGGTACAAGCAGAACCTGATGAAGCTGCGATTCCGGCATCATCAAGAAGCAGAAGCAATGACTCACCTTCAATTCCTTCAAAGCAGAAATTAACTGTACCAGGCACACGAACATTTCTATCGCCATTGAGTTTACCGTGTGGAATTTTTGACAGTCCCTCTATAAGCTGCTCACGCATTGCAGTTATCTTTGCAATATTCTCATCCATATGCAAAACAGATTCTTCAAGTGCGGCTGCCATTCCAACTATTGCAGGTACATTTTCAGTTCCGGCTCTCTTTCCTCTTTCCTGTGCACCGCCTTCAATCAGATTTGAAATCAAGATGCCTTTCTTAACATAAAGTGCACCAACACCCTTTGGACCGTGAAATTTATGTCCAGATAAAGAAAGCATATCAATATTCATATCTTTAACATCAACAGGAACGTGTGCAACAGCTTGTACAGCATCTGTGTGGAACAAAACACCTTTTTCCCTGCAAACAGCTCCGATCTCTTTTATTGGCTGAATAGTACCTATCTCATTATTGGCAAACATAACAGTTACAAGGCAAGTATCCTCACGAATAGCTGCTGCAACTTCATCTGCTGTTACAATACCACTTTCATGAACATCAAGAAGTGTTATCTCATATCCCTGTTTTTCAAGCTTATTCAAAGTATGCAGAACTGCATGGTGTTCAAACTTAGTGGAAATTATATGCTTTTTCCCTTTTCTTGCACCTATTATTGCAGATGAAAGTATAGCCTGATTATCAGCTTCACTTCCTCCTGATGTAAAATAAATCTCCTTTGGATCTGCATTCAAAGCCTTTGCAACCTTAGCTCTTGCATCTTCAAGAGCAGTTTTTGCATCTTGTCCAAAGCTATACAAACTTGATGGATTGCCGTAAACAACATCAAAATACGGCATCATCGCTTCTTTTGCTGTTTTGCTCATCATAGTAGTAGCGGCATTATCAGCATAAACCTTCATATAAATCTTCCTTTCCAATTCCTATACAACCTATAGGATATTATACTAAAAATACGTGAAAATATGCAGAAATTTATACCTATGCATTTTCACAAAACCATACACACATTTACATTCTGCACCAGCTGCACTAAATATTATCAAATATTACCGTCAAGCAAATCTCTAAGAGATACCTTATCTAAATAATCATTTATAAGCGTATCAAGCTTTTGCCACATCGGAAATGTAAGACAACTGTTTACATTACGGCATTCTTCATCACCTTCGGAAAAGCCGTGACATGAAACAGGCATAAGTCCACCTTCAGTAAGCCTTAATATCTCACCTATATGATATTCTTCTGCCGGCTTTTTTAGCATATAACCGCCGTCTTTTCCCCTAAGACTTGTAAGCAATCCGCCCTTATTAAGCAGCGAAACGATTGATTCAAGATATTTCATTGACACTTGTTGTCGATCTGATATAGCTTTCAGTGAGATATAGCCCTCATTTTCATGCTGTGCAAGGTCTATCATAACCCTGAGTGCATATGTTCCCTTAGTGGAAATCATCATAAGGCTCACCTTCCTATCTGTCAACATTATACACTTCAATTCCTATCTTGTCAATAGGGATTTGAAGTTTTTCAAATTTTATACATTTTTAAATACAATTTCCATATAAATACAGTAAAAACGAGCTGTATCCAGCTCAACCGCCCTTGACGGTGGAGGGATTTATAACAAAAAGGCTGTTGCATTTCAAAATCTCTGCAACAGCCCATTTTTTACTTTTTTAACATTCAGATGGATCTGCACTTTCGCCCATACGAATTGCTCTGAGTACAATAGCACATTCCAAACGCTTCTTTTCAATTTCACATGACATTCTATATGCCTTTCTTGTATCTCCGGCATACTTATAATTATTTGCATTACAGCCGCCGCTGCAATAAAATTTAGCCCAGCAGTCATGACATTCCGGCTTTGTATAGATGTGCATTTTTGAGAAATCGTTCTTCATATCATAATTAAACGTACCTTCATCTATATTGCCCATCTTATAATTATCATCGCCAACAAACTGATGACACGGATAAATATCACCATCAGGTGTAATAGCTATATAATCATTGCCGCAACCGCAGCCTCTTAAACGCTTGATAGCACATGGACCTTGGTCAAGATCAAGCATAAAATGGAAGAAATTAAATTTCTTTCCGGTCTTCTCATAATCCACAATACGCTGCATAAGCTTTTCATATTCCTTGAATATTACCGGCAGATCCTTTTCAGTAAGTGCATATGGCTCATTAGGATCTGCTACAACAGGTTCTACTGAAATCTGATCAAATCCTTCATCAACAAGACTGAAAACATCGTCTGAAAAATCAAGATTATATTTTGTATATGTACCTCTTACATAATACTCCTTATCTCCACGCTTTTCTACAAGCTTGCGATATTTAGGAATAATCTTATCATATGAGCCGCTTCCATCAACACGGTGACGTACACGGTCATTTACTTCCTTTCTGCCGTCTACGGAAAGAACAACATTTGACATTTCCTTATTTATGAAATCGATTTTATCATCATCAAGCAGCATACCATTTGTAGTAATAGTAAAGCGGAATCTCTTTCCATATTCCTTTTCTCTGCTTCTTGCATATTCAACGATCTGCTTTACAACATCAAAATTCATAAGAGGCTCGCCGCCAAAGAAATCAAGCTCAAGATTTTCTCTGTTCGCTGACTTTTCAAGCAAAAAGTCAATTGCCTTTTTACCAGTTTCATATGTCATAAGCTTTCTGCCGCTGCCAAAATCACCAGTAGATGCAAAACAATAATCACATCTAAGATTACAGTCATGTGCAATATTTAAACACATTGCCTTTATTGGAGATGCTACAGACATATCTGCATACTGCTCATAATTATCCTCTGAAAACAATATGCCTTCTTTATAAGCTTCCAAAACTTCTTCATAGCAGGAAATAATATCCTCTTTTTTATAAAACTTAGAAAGTTTTTCAAGTACCTCTTCTGGACATTTTTCCGCAAGCGGAGGTTCAACATCTGTGAGCAGGTCATATGTAAGGTCATCAACAATATGAACACCGCCACTGTTTACGTCAAGCACTACATTATAGCCGCAAAGCTTGTACTTATGTATCATAATTTACCACCTTTTTCTAATTTCATTCAACAAATAAAGGGACAAAAACTGCCCCTGTCTTTATATCTGATGCTGTTAATTATTTCCAAACATCGTCTATATACTGATAAATCCGCACACCAATAATATAAATGGTATGCGGATATTTTCAGAAAAGCTTTAGCTTATCTCTCGCACTTCTGGTTTGCAACAGTACATGAAGTCTTACAAGCAGACTGGCAAGATGCCTGACACTTACCGCAGCCACCTTTAGCAGCAGTTGCCTTGAGATTAGCCTTATTGATAGTTTTAATATGTTTCATGCTAAATTCCCTCCAAATCAATATTTATTTCTTTTATTTTACCACAACAATCGTAATTTTTCAATAGTCTTTGCCATAAAATACAGAATTTTTACATATTGCACAATGGTGATTCATTCGATTAAGCTATTTCGACTATTTAGGCGGCTTGCATATACGTGTATTAACACCACATACGCCTCCTATACAGCTGCATAAAACCATCAGAATAAATTTCATAAATGTACCTGCTCCGCTAAATCCCTTCATCAGTATAATTCCAAATAAAAATACCAACAAATAAATAAGTACGCCAATTCCAAAACCTACAAGTAATCCTCGTTTTCGCCGGCGTTTTGCAGCAGTAAAACCGGCAGCAAAGCTTCCGGCACAAAGTGCAGCAATCGCCATAAAAGAAACAAGGTCATCTGAGGCATTAAAGCAGGATATTAGCAAAGAAAACCCTGAAAGGAATATGATTATTACAAAAATTCCAACAGCAGCTGCAATGATCGCACAGCATAGTTTTGAATTTCGAAAATTGCACTTTACTTTTCTGCATTTCATTTTCATACTATCACCTCCACATAAAAAGGTCTTAATAAGAAAAGTCCTAAAACATTTTATGTGAAGTAATTCTTGCTTATGCAGAATTATTATTTTATAATATCATCCCAGTCAGCATCCTTGCCGGCTGCTATAGCAGCATAATACTCGAAAATGTAAAGTGCATCAACAAGTGTTGCTTCGCCGTCACCATCTACATCAGCAAAATCTTTGTTAAACACTTCATTCAATTTTATATTGGCAGAATTAGTTGAATAATATCTTAATGTAATCATAGCATCAACAATATTTATCATATGGTCCATATTTGCATCGCCGAGATCTTCTTTGCTTATAACAGCCTTTTCCTTTACTGCAACATATACCGGCTCTGCATATGATTCTCCAAAATTATTGCAGCCTATTACATTTATTGTATATATTCCATCAACATTAAGTGAAAGTCCTATAGATGTTCCTGTAATTATATATTCAGATTCCTCACCATCTGGTGATGACAGATTTAACTTATACCTGGACGCATTGTCACTGTCTAATGATATATACAAGATCTCACCTTTGTTTAAAACATCTGCTGATGTTTTAACAGAAATATAAGACGGTGCTTTTAAAGCAGCACTTGTAATTGTTGTAGTTGCAGTTGTAGTTGACATTGTTGTCATAACAGCAGTAGTAGTGGTTGTAGTTGTAGTAGTCGTGGTCGTCACCATTGTAGTGGTAATATTAGATCCTCCGCCACTGCTTGGAAGACTGCCATATCTTACAGTATTTTCAATATCATAAACACCATACTTGCTCATATATTGAACAGCTACCGCATCATTTGAAGAATAACCACTTGTACCTTTTAAAATAAGATTTTTAAGTCCGCCAACACCTATCGCATGGGCAGCAACGATCATTCCGGCAAATGTCATATTAACACCTTTAACATTAGTATTTATGTAAGATGTAATACCTGCGTTTTCTGCATAAAGCAAAACCTTTTTGTGAGAGGCGAGTACTGCATAATCTTGAGCCTTTTCAGAAGATAAAAATGTACTTTTACTTGTAACACCAAATGATGCTGCAAGAGAAGTCCAATTTCCATATGAATCCATGAAACCTATGTCCTGCAAACCGACGGTTCCGATTTGCCATCTTCCCAAATATTGACCATTTACAGCTGAATAATTATTTCCGCTTTCAGAGCCTCCCAATGCATAAAGAAAATCTCCATATTCATCAGAAAAATCAGAATTCTGATACGCACTTACTTTTGTATCGGATACAGGATAAAACATAACTGGCAGTATAAGTAAAACAGATATAATAATAGCTAAAATCTTGTATCCACATACATTTTTTGAGTTTTGCATAAAATAACCTCCGCTAAGAATAGATAAAATAAAGTAAATAAAACAAATACACAATAAAATGAGAGCAAATTTAATATGCTCTCATTTCAGTGATAATCATAAGAAACAAAACTTTTTATCAGTCTTTCAACATACCCTGATCATTACTGTCTGTAGCATCAGTATTTTCTTCGCTGTTGTTTTTACCTTTTTTCTTAGCTTCTTTTTTCTTTTGTGCCTCAGCAAGTGCTGCTTCACGGGCTCTTTCATTATCTTCAGCTATTGTGACATTCTCTTGAATTGCCCACTTTTTCAGACGAATTCTACTTCTGTCTCCACCGCATTCAACAACAACAGTATCTTCAGTTGTCTTTACAACAAGACCAACGATACCGCCGATAGTAACAACTCTGTCGCCCACACGAAGATCACGCTGCATAGCCTTTTGTTCTTTCTCCTTCTTCTTTTGAGGACGGATAAGAATAAAATACATTACTGCAAATAAAAGTACCATTATCACAAGTGAAGGCACTATAGATGGACTTCCTCCCTGTGCTGAATTAGATGCAGCAGATGCAGACACTGTCATTCCAGCTGCTGCAAGTGCAGCTACTGAAGCAATAAGTCCGACTTTTGCGAATTTCTTTTTCATTGGAAACATTCCTTTCTGTCAGATGTAGTTTAAGCTAGTCAGCATATAAAAATACTTACTTGCTCTTTATATATTCATCAATAGATGCAGCAGCTTTTTTGCCGGCACCCATTGCAAGAATTACAGTAGCAGCACCTGTTACAGCGTCACCGCCTGCATATACACCGTCCTTTGTAGTAGCCATTGTATCTTCATTAACAACAAGACACCCTCTGCGGTTAGCTTCCAGTCCGCTTGTAGTTGAACGAATAAGCGGATTAGGTGATGTACCAATAGACATGATAACTGTATCAACATCAAGAACATACTCACTGTCCGGAATCGCAATAGGTCTGCGTCTGCCGCTTTCATCAGGCTCACCAAGTTCCATGCGAATACATTTCATACCGCATACTCTTCCATTTTCATCACCAATAATTTCAACCGGATTATTGAGATTAAGGAATTCAACGCCTTCCTGCTTTGCATGGTGAACTTCTTCCACACGTGCCGGCATTTCAGCTTCTGAACGGCGATATACTATGTAAACGTGTTCAGCACCCATTCTCAAAGCACTTCTTGCAGCATCCATGGCAACATTTCCGCCGCCTACAACTGCAACAGACTTTGAACGAATAACAGGAGTATCATACTCATCAAGATAACCTTTCATAAGGTTGATTCTTGTAAGATATTCATTAGCAGAACAAACGCCTACAAGAGCTTCGCCCGGAATGTTCATAAATCTTGGAAGTCCTGCACCTGAACCAACAAATACAGCTTCAAATCCATCTTCCATAAGCTCATCTATAGACAGAACCTTACCAATAACCATATCTGTCTTTATATTAACTCCAAGGTCCTTAAGATTGCTGATTTCCTCCTGAACTATCTGCTTTGGCAGACGGAATTCAGGTATACCATACATAAGTACTCCGCCAGCAACTTGGAATGCTTCAAAAATAGTTACATCATAACCAATTTTAGCAAGATCGCCTGCACAAGTAAGACCGGCTGGACCGCCGCCTACAATAGCCACCTTATGACCATTCTTAGCAGGAGCGTCTACTTTTTTCTTGCCATTGGTTCTCATATAATCTGCTGCAAAACGTTCCAATCTACCGATACCTACTGGTTCGCCCTTTATGCCACGAATGCATTTTCCTTCACATTGACTTTCCTGAGGACAAACACGACCGCAAATGGCCGGAAGACTATTTGTCATTGTAATTGTATCATATGCACCTTCAAAATCGCCAGATGCTATTTTTACAATAAAATCAGGTATCTTAACACCTACTGGACAGCCGTTTACACAAGGCATATTCTTGCAGCCAAGGCATCTTGTTGCTTCTTCTTGTGCCATTGCAGCTGTATATCCCGTAGAAACTTCTTCAAAACATTTGGCACGCTCTTTTGGGTCACGTTCCGGCATTGGAACTTTTTCCATAGCCATATTAGCCATTTTATTTTCTTCCTTTCCTATTACTTAACAGCCTGCTTCATCATACGGCATTCGTGTTCCTGTTCACGATATGTGCCGTTTCTACGCATAAGCTCATTAAAGTCTACTTTATGTCCATCAAAATCAGGACCGTCTACGCAGGCATACTTAATTTCTCCGCCTACTGTTACACGGCAGCCACCACACATCCCTGTGCCATCTATCATTATAGGATTGAGCGAAACTATAGTTTTGATTCCATAAGGTTCAGTTGTCTTGCAAACGAATTTCATCATAGGAATAGGACCTATTGCAATTACCATATCATATTTTTTGCCAGAATCTATTTTTTCCTGCAAAACAGCAGTTACAAGACCTTTGATTCCATAGCTTCCATCATCTGTACAAATATAAAAATTAGTGCTTGCAGCTTTGAATTCATCTTCAAGAATAACTATATCCTTATTGCGAAATCCTGCAATAACATCAACTTCTATACCTTCATTAAACAGATGTTTAGCCTGAGGATAAGCAATAGCACAGCCAACGCCGCCGCCTATAACACATACAGATTTAACATCATCAGGAACTTCTGTAGGAACACCAAGCGGACCTACAAGATCAAGTATAGCATCTCCTACATTCAATGAAGCAAGCTTTCTTGTGGAATTGCCCACAAGTTGAAAAATCAAAGTAATATTGCCTTCTTCTCTGTCATAATCCGCAATAGTAAGTGGAACTCTTTCACCATATTCATCTACCCGGAAAATAATGAACTGACCGGGAAACGCTTTTTTTGCAATCAGTGGTGCTGAAACCTTAATTTTTACAACATCCTGATTGAGTACTGTTTTCTCTATAATTGGAAACACAGTGTTCACCTCTCTCAATATTTAGAATAACCGCATCAAACAGCAATTATTGTTTATTATATCATGTTTTAATTAGATTTTCAAGTATATCCGCATATTTTTTCTTTAAAATTTTATACAAACATACATACAAAAAAATAAGCCGACTATATTGTCAGCTTATTTTCTTATTTTTCAAAGTGCAGATTCTTACTCAGCGTCTTCGTCTTCGGATCCTTCCAGATCGTCTATTGTCAAATCATCAAAATCAAATTCCAAAAGCTCACCGCAGCAAGGACAATTCATAACGCCTTCATCAAGAATAGCATCTGCCAACACGATGGTATTTCCACAAGTAGGACATACTGTTTCATAAAGGTCTTCATCTTCATTAAAATCATAGTCCTCATCGTCAAAATCATAATCGTCATCTTCATCATCAAAGTCAATATCTTCTTCATCAAGAAGGAATTCTTCAACATTGCCCAGATCTTCATCAAGATCTTCACAAAGCTCAGTAAGCTCATCAACCTGACTCTGAAGGTCGTCCACATAGAGAACAGTAGACTGAAGAACTTCTAATACCTGTTCCAGAACCTTGCCTTCTTTAGTAGTCATGTCAATATCAAGACCATCTACAAGACCACGCAGATAAGACATTTGCTCGCTTAACTTCATATTATTCACCTCTTTTTATCTTATTCCACTTTTAATTTAACAGTCAATTATTATTTTATTTAATTCTTATGCACGTTCCATATATTCGCCTGTTCTTGTATCAATACGGATAACATCACCCTGATCGATGAACAGTGGAACCTTGATCTCTGCGCCTGTTTCAAGTGTTGCTGGCTTTGTTGCATTTGTTGCAGTATCGCCCTTGAAGCCAGGATCTGTTTCAGTGACCTCAAGTTCTACAAAAAACGGTGGTTCAACACCAAATACATTTCCCTTGTAGGAAAGAACCTTAACCTCTGTATTTTCCTTTACAAATGCAAAAGAAGAACCAAGCTTAGACTTGTCAATAGGCAGCTGCTCATAAGTTTCCATATCCATGAAATAATACAGATCATCTTCATTATAAAGATACTGCATATCCTTACGTTCAATGTAAGCTGTAGGATATTTATCTGTAGGGTTGAAAGAACGCTCTACAACTGCACCAGTAATAACATTCTTATACTTTGTGCGGACAAAGGCTGCACCCTTACCCGGCTTTACGTGCTGAAATTCGATAACCTGTACAACGTTGCCATCCATTTCAAATGTTACGCCGTTTCTGAAATCGCCTGCTGAAATCATAATTAAACCTCCGTTAATGCAGTATTTCCGCTTGATATTATGCCGCTTTTTTCTCAATGCAGCTCACGAAAACACATAATATATTTTTATTATACTACAAAAAAAGTCTTTTGGCAATACCTATTTACAGAAAAATTTCTTATATGCTACAAAATAATCATATTTTTAGGTGCATGAGTAAAGTTTTTACATCCATTTTCAGTAACAAGTATAAAATCTTCTATTCTAACGCCGAATTTTCCCGGAAGATAAATTCCAGGCTCTATTGTTATAACATTGCCACTGCGTATAGTTGTCGTACTAAGAGGAGAAGCATTTGGGTATTCATGAATCTCCATTCCAACTCCATGTCCCAATGAATGTCCGAAACAATCTCCATAGCCTGCATTTGATATATATTCCCTTGCGAACCCATCAAGCTTATTTCCAATGATACCTGCACGCACTTCATTTATCGCCTTCTTCTGAGCTTCCAGAACAATATTATATACATTTTTCATTTCATCAGAAGGCTCGCCTACTGCAACAGTACGTGTCATATCACTATGATAACCATCTACAACAGCACCATAATCCATAAGAACAAAATCGCCGTTCTTGACCTTGCATTTATCAGATGGTACTCCATGCGGCATTGATGTGTTTTTACCTGTAAGTGCTATTGTTGGAAAAGAAAGCTCCTCTGCTCCAAGCCTCATCATTGTGAAATCAAGCTCCAGTTGAATCTCACGTTCTGTAACACCCTCATGAATAAATTCCAAGATGTGTGAAAATGCTTCTTCTGCAAGTTTTTGTGCTTCCTGTATCTTTTCAATTTCAGAAGAATATTTAATCATTCGGCAAGAGTAAATTGCACGGCTCAATGAATCAGAGCTGTCAAACTCAACACTATCTCCCAGCTTTTCACTAAGCTGCTTAAAATCACTAAGTGTAAGTTCCATTGATTCTACAGAAATCCTGTTGACATTGTGCTTTATGAGCAGTTCTTTTATCTGCTCATAAAGGTTATTCTGTAAAATGACTTCGCAACCAGATACAGTATTTCTTGCCTTTTCAATATATCTAAAATCTATTATAAGATATGCTGCATCACTAAAACAAACAAGTGTCCCAGCGGATGAAAGCATACCAGTAAAGTATCTTCTATTTACATCAGAATTTATAATTGCACAACCTGTTTCTTTAGGCAGCATTGTCATAAGCTTTTCAATACGTTCTGTCATAAAATCTCACCTTACATTTCAGCTATTGCATAAAGTGCAAGAAAATAGCTGTTTATGCCAAAGCCTGCGATAGTTCCCTTGCACACTGGACTTATTACAGAATTTGAACGGAATCCTTCTCTTGCATGAATATTGCTGATATGAACTTCTATTACTGGTATTTTTATATCATGTATTGCATCATGTATAGCATAACTATAATGCGTATATGCACCTGCATTTATAATAACTCCATCAAAATCTTTTCTTGCTGCATGGAGTTTGTCAATAATTGCTCCTTCATGATTTGACTGAAATATCTCAACTTCCATTCCCAATTTCTCACCACGGTCCTTAATCATTGTATTCAGCTCTGCAAATGATGTACTTCCATAGACACCCGGTTCACGTTCACCTAAAAGATTAAGATTAGGTCCGTGTATTACAAGTATTTTTTTCATATACCGTTTCTCCTTTTTACATTCATATTATATATTATTAAACAAATAATTTTTCACTCTGTTGATGATTAAACTTTAGTAAGCCTTTTGGGAAGAAATGGAATTTCCATCTTTCTTTTAAATTTAAAAAAGCGTGTCTTTTCATGTTCTATAGGAAACACATACACACATTTTAACCTTTTAAGCTTAGCACCCAATACATCTGTAAAAATCTGATCGCCTACAACTGCTAATCTATCCCATGAAAGTCCCATCTTTTCCTTTGCTTCACAAAAGCCTTTTGAAAGAGGTTTTTTTCCTTCGCACACAAAATCAAGTCCCAATGCATCGGCAAATGGTTTTACTCTTGGTGGATGATTATTTGAAACAATACACATTTTTATATTACTCTTCTTCATTCCATCTATCCATTCAGGAACGCCTTTTGCCGGTCTTGGATTATCATGCGTAGTAAGTGTATTATCAAGATCCAAAAGAAGTCCCTCTATTCCATACTCTTTTAAAAGTTCCGGCGAAAGGTCACATATTGTTTTAAGAGCTATATCAACATTAAACAGCATACCACACAACCTCTTCTTTTATCTACACATTAAATAATAATATTATTAAAATAAAAACGGACGCACTGGAGAGTGCGTCCGCCATGCTGTATCGCAGATTATATTAATACTTGCGCTTACGAGCAGCCTCAGACTTCTTCTTACGCTTTACTGAAGGCTTTTCGTAATGTTCTCTTTTTCGAACTTCAGCAATCACGCCGTCCTTAGCACATGATCTCTTAAAACGCTTGAGCGCTGTATCCAGAGATTCATTTTTGCCAACACGAACTTCTGCCACTTACTTTTCCCTCCCTTTGCCGCCACGGCAGAGGCTGATCAGATCAAAACTTTCGCTCTTTTCCGACCTATACCACCGAATATATCAATTTAATGACAATCCGGGATAACTCTCTGTTTCTCATATAGCTTGCATTTCATTAAGTTATATTATATTGTACCACGTTTTAATTACATTGTCAAGCTGTTTTTTCATATTATAACATTTTTGTTATTTTGCAACAAAATTAACCAGTTTATTTGGCACATATATCTTTTTAAGCACATTTTTGCCTGCAAGAGCTTCTGCAATTTTTGGTTCTGCTGCTGCCAGCTCAAGAACTGCGTCCTTTTCTGATCCAACCGGAATTTCAAGCTTTGACTTTACCTTGCCGTTAATCTGTACTACTATTTCAACAGTCTGATCTATGCAAAGTGCTTCGTCATATACCGGCCATGACTGCTCACTAAGAATTCCTCCACAATGTGCTTCGTACATTTCTTCTGTAATATGAGGTGCAAATGGATTCAGAAGCTTGAGAAGTGTATCAAGTTCAGACTTGTTTATACTTCCTGTTGCTGCAATATCATTTAACAGTTCCATCATTGCTGCAATTGCTGTATTGAACTTCAAATTCTCAATATCCTCGGAAACCTTCTTGATAGTCTTGTGCATCTTAGACTTTATCTCATCACGATATTCATCGCCGTCAACAAGAACATCCTGAAGTGACCATACACGATCAAGGAATCTCTTACATCCTTTAATGCTTGATGTACTCCATGGAGCGGTCTTTTCAAAGTCACCTACGAACATCTCATAAAGTCTGAGAGTATCTGCACCATAGTTTGCTACAACATCGTCTGGATTGATTACATTGCCACGTGATTTAGACATCTTCTGTCCGTCTTCACCCAAAATCATACCATGTGATGTACGACGCATATAAGGTTCTTTTGTGCTTACCTTGTCAATATCATATAGGAACTTGTGCCAAAAACGTGAATAAAGCAAATGCAAAGTTGTATGCTCCATACCGCCATTATACCAATCAACTGGCATCCAATAGTCAAGTGCTTCCTTGGAAGCAAGCTCCTTATCATTCTTAGGATCGCAATAACGCAAATAATACCATGATGAACCTGCCCACTGAGGCATAGTATCAGTTTCTCTTTTAGCAGCTCCGCCGCACTGAGGACAAGTTGTATTTATAAAGCTGTCAAGTGTAGACAACGGGCTTTCACCATTATCAGTAGGCATATAGCTCTCAACATCAGGAAGAGTAAGCGGAAGTTCACTTTCAGGAAGTGCAACATAACCACACTTATCGCAATGCACTATTGGGATCGGTTCACCCCAATATCTTTGACGTGAAAATACCCAGTCACGAAGCTTATAGTTTACCTTGCTTACGCCCTTACCGTTTTCTTCCAGCCACTCCTTGATCTTTACCTTAGCTTCGTCTACGGTAAGTCCATCAAGGAAATCACTGTTTGTCATAATACCTGTTTCACAGTCTGTAAATGCTTCTTTTGTAACATCTCCACCCTTTACGACTTCAATAATAGGCAGATCAAATACCTTTGCAAAATCATAGTCACGTGTATCATGTGCAGGTACTGCCATAATGGCACCTGTACCATAGCTCATAAGTACATAATCTGAAATGAAAATAGGAATTTCCTTGCCATTTACAGGATTGATACCGCAAACTCCATCAAGGCAAACACCTGTCTTTTCCTTAGCCATTTCTGTTCTTTCAAAGTCAGACTTTCTTGCTGCCTTTTCCTGATATGCATGGATCTCGTCCATATTCTTAAGGCTTCCGCTCCACTTTTCAATAAGCGGATGTTCAGGTGACATTACCATATATGTTGCACCAAAAAGCGTATCCGGACGTGTTGTATATATCTTAAGAGTATCACCTGCTGTTGTAGCAAAATCAACCTCAGCACCGGTAGAACGTCCGATCCAGTTACGCTGTGTTGTCTTAATTTTTTCAAGGTAGTTTACTTCATCCAAATCATCAAGAAGTCTTTGAGCATATTCAGTAATTTTAAGCATCCACTGTGACTTTACTTTACGTATAACTTCACCGCCGCAGCGCTCACATACACCGCCTACAACTTCTTCATTAGCAAGAACTACTTTACAAGATGTACACCAGTTTACTGCCATTTCCTTTTTATATGCCAGACCTTTTTTGAACATCTGAAGGAATATCCACTGTGTCCAGTGAAAATAATTAGGATCTGTAGTGTTTATTTCTCTATCCCAATCGAAAGATAAACCAAGAGATTTAAGCTGACCTTTAAAACGTTCAACATTATTTTTAGTTACAATTGCAGGGTGGATCTTGTTCTTAATAGCAAAATTCTCTGTCGGCAGACCAAACGCATCCCAGCCCATTGGGAAAAGTACATTGTAACCTTCAAGACGGCGTTTTCTGGAAACAATGTCCATTGCTGTATAAGGACGTGGATGACCGATATGAAGACCCTGACCAGATGGATATGGGAACTCTACAAGTGCATAAAACTTAGGCTTGCTGTAGTCTGTTCCTGCACTGAAAGAATTGTGATCATCCCAGTACTTCTGCCACTTTTTTTCAATTGCGGTAAAATCATACTTGCTCATGTTTTTATCATTCCTTTATTTATTTCATTTTATATTATTTTAATCATTAAAATAAGCTTTTACATTTTTATTAAATACAAGAGTTGCACCTGCCAAGAGATCAAGAATTCCCTCTGCAAGGTATATCCAATACACAAAACTATTGCCAAGATTTGTAATATTTGTCCAGAAGTGTGCCAAAAATACAAGTGCAAGGTAAACTGCAACTATATAATTGCAATATGGTATACGCTTATACAGCAGCACAAAAATAACTCCTGCAACTAAAACCATCAGTATATTTACAAATGAGAATCCAAGTATCAGATTTAAAACAGCTTTTGCAATAATATAAATACCGACAACTGCTGACAACTTTTTTCCTGTTTCGCTCATGAATTTACCTCCTTATAAATTCTTATTCTTTTTTAAGCCAATCTGAAATATCAACGTGTTCACCATCCGCCCACATACGCTCAAGCTGATAAAAATCTCTTACTTCTTTATAAAACACATGCACTATAACATCACCATAATCAAGAACTATCCAGCTTGAACCATTTCCTCTGCCTTCTCGATGAATAGGCTCTTCTCCTATTTCTGAAAGTTTATATTCAACTTCATCTGCAAGAGTCTTTGTATGAGTAGTACTCGTACCATTGGCAATTACAAAATAATCACCTAAAATAGTAAGTTCGCCTACTTTTATAACTTGAATATCTTCAGCTCTCTTGCTATCCAGTGCTTTTACTATTGTTTCCAGTACTTCAATTCTTTCCGCCATTTATTTTAGCTCCTTTCAATTATATTAAATTATATAAATAATTATATATCAATCATCACGGCTATAAATATTTTGTTTGCCGTCACTTGTCTTTCCGCTGCTTATATCGTCAAGATTTTCCTTGTTTCCGTTAAACTCACTGCCAAGATACTGTCCTTCCGGTACAGCCTCTACGATCGTGCTTTCTTCAGGATAGACCTGATTTTGATAAGGTCGGAAATGTGCGTTTATTATATCTATTGCTTCACTCTTGTGAATAGAATATATTGCCTGTCCTTCGTACATAGCCCCTTCTCCAGGAACCATATAAATATTTACGCCGTCAAGCGTAAGGCGTTTTGACGCAAAATCTGCAAGCATGCTCATTTCTGCAAGAGAAAGATCTGTTGCGATCCATTTATTGTCATAGATCGTTTCCATAGATGACATAAGCTTTGTCTGTCCCATATTCAGCAATTTGTCCATAGCTGCTGCAAGGAAAATTCTCTGTGCTTTTACACGGCCTATATCACCTTCATCATATTCTCTTCTAAAACGTATAAACCATTCGGACTGCTGTCCATTCAAAACCTGCTCACCCTTTGGCAAGACCTTGTCCGCTTCATACACGATCTTTTCAGGAAGATTTATAGGAATACCGCCTATTTCATCTATGATATTTTTTATATTTGCACAGTCAAGCTTTATATAACAGTCAATAACAACGCAAAAACTTTCTTCTATACAGTTTACTTCACGCTGAAGAGGAGTTACACCCTCCTGCTGACCAGAAGCATAAACACTGTTGAATTTGTTTGTAGATGGATTTGCATAATTAGGCATATAACAATCTCTTGGAATTTGCAGTACATTCATCGTTCCGGCAAACAAATCGAACTGAAAAAGCCAGTTTACATCTGCCAAACGTCCGCTTTCGTCCATACCAATAAACAAAACTGTATATTGACCTTCCACTATCTGTTCAAGATTCAGTCCATCATTATTATTCTCAGGATCTACCTCCGGTTTAAGATTAAGTTTCTCTGTATCTTCAGGTGCAGGCTTTTCAAGCTTTCCCTCTTGAAGTATTGCCGGCTGAGAACGTTTTATAGAGTCAAGATAAGATATTTTCTCAAAAGTAATATCATTATTCCCGCTTACCGTGCGATATGAGAAAATAGGCATATTGATACACATTAAAACGATAATAACAACACTCATTGCTATAGATACAATTTTCAGTCCAACATTCAGAACCTTTTCCTTTTTGCCTTTGCTGATAATTTCACGCTTAACTTTTTCTTGTACTTTATCTATTCTAATAGTTTTGTCCTCTTTTATCCCACGCTGTTTTTTCCCGTTTTTCATATTTATTCACCTCACATAATATATGCTATAATATTCAAATATGATATGTGTCGTCTGGAAACATAACGGTATATTCATTATAAGCTTCAAGTGTATAATGAGGAATAACGGCACAACGTTTAAGTTGTTTTCTCATCGAATAACGCAGTGCATAAAGCATACCCTTTTCAAGACTGTTAGCACACGCTTTTCTCATAATATCAACTCCGCCATAATCACGTTCTTCAGAAGTCATATCACCCAAATATACTATCTTTTCGAGCAATGACATATTTTTTCTTGCAATAGTGTGAAATCTTACTGCATTGAGAATATCTTCATCATACACCTCAAAATTTGTTTTTAAAAAATACGCTCCTGCAACTCCATGCCAAACTTTCCATGAACCGGCTTCTTCATCGCAAAATCCCATCTTGCTTTTTATCGCCCAGTCATACTGCTGCTGTTTTGGATCTTCCTTGCAAATATCATGAACCATTCCGGCAAAATATGCTTTTTCCGGATTTTCACCGTAAATTTCGGCAAGACGGCGGCATTCCTTTGCAACATTCATTGTATGAATATATCTCTCATGCGACAAACGCTTCTTTAAAAATGTCTGCATTGACTTCACATCATACATATAAAAAATCTCCTCCATTCATCAGACGCCATATAATCTATTCTTTATTATATATTGTACTACATTTTCCGGCAAATAGCAAGAACATTCTTCACCTTTTTTTAAAAGCCCTCTAAGCTCTGTGGAAGATATTGGAAATACATTTTGGCATGATACATTTACAACGCCATATTCTGAAAGCATTTTTGCTGTTTGCATTAGCTGTTCATAATCACCGATATTTCTTGATATACAGCCAAGCTCCGCCATGCTTATTATCTCATGCCAGCAATACCACCTTTGAAAACTCATAAGTCCATCACTACCCATAAGCAAAACAATGTCATCGTTTTCATATAGTTTCTTCATGTATCGCATGGTATAAACAGTATAACTTACGCAGTCTGATTTAAGTTCATAGTCACTTATGCTCATATGCTTTTCATTCTCAAGAGCAAGCTGAAGCATAGATATTCTATCCCTTGCAGATGCAACATCCTTTTTTCCCTGCTTAAACGGCGATATTTTAGCCGGCACAAATACTATCTCATCGAGAAAAAAGCTTTCAATTGCAGTTTTTGCAAGATTAAGATGCCCTTTATGCACAGGATCAAAACTACCTCCGTATATGCCAATCCTTCCCATATCAGTCCTTAAGATTTATAACCGGATCCTGCGGATTGCGTTTGTACAAAACAAATCTATTACCTATTACCTGAACCACTTCCGACTTTGAACGCTCTGCCAAAATCTCTGCCGCTTCTCTTGCATCATATTCGCAGTTATCAAGCACATGAATCTTTATAAGTTCACGCTTTTTTAATGCGTCTAAAACCTGCTGTACCAGTGTATCTCCAATACCACTTTTGCCTATTTGAAAAATAGTTTCATATGTGCTTGCAATACCTCTCAGCTTTGCTCTTTGCTTACTTGTCAACATATTTAATTTCTCTCCTTTAAATATTTATTAAAAAGCCTCAGTGCATTTCCTCTGTGGCTTATTTTATTTTTTTCATCATCTGTCATTTCTGCAAGAGTCTTATCTCCAACGCAGAATATCGGGTCATAACCAAATCCGTTTTCTCCACGTTCTTCATTGCCTATGAAGCCCTCACAGCTGCCGGAAAAGAAATGCTTTTCACCATTTTCATCAATATAGCATATTTCACAGATAAATCTTGCACTGCGTTTATCTTTAGGTATATTTTCAAGTTCACTAAGAACTTTTAGCGAGCGATCTTTGTCGCTTGCATTTTCTCCTGCAAATCTATGAGAATATACACCAGGTGCACCGCCAAGTGCATCTACTACAAGTCCGCTGTCATCTGCTATTACAGGCATATTCAGCTTTTCATATACAGCAGAGGCTTTTATTTCAGCATTTTCACGAAATGTCGTGCCGTTTTCTTCAACTTCAAAATCAGCTCCTGCATCTTTTTGCGAAACAACTTCCATTCCAAACGGCTTTAATATTTGTGCCATTTCACGAAGCTTATTTTTATTGTTTGAGGCAAGTACTACACGCATCATATATGCTCCTCCTTTTCAAAGAGAGCATTTACAAAATCACTTGCATGGAATGGTTGTAGATCGTCGATTTTTTCACCAACACCTATAAGTTTAACCGGTATATCAAGCTCATTCTTTATTGATACAATAATACCGCCCTTTGCAGTGCCGTCAAGTTTTGTAAGGACGATTCCGCTTATATCAGAAACTTCCTTAAATAATCTTGCCTGATTAACGGCATTCTGACCAGTAGTCGCATCTAAAACAAGCAGTGTTTCCACGCTGCATCCCTCAGCTCTGTTAGAAATAATTCTGTTTATCTTGGCAAGCTCCTGCATAAGATTTTTCTTATTATGAAGTCTGCCTGCTGTATCGCATATAAGTACATCACAGCCTCTTGCCTTTGCAGCATCTATTGCATCATATACAACAGCACCCGGATCTGAACCTTCTGAATGTTTTACAAGTTCAACGCCAGAACGCTGTGTCCATACTTCCAGCTGATCAATAGCTGCTGCACGAAATGTATCCGCTGCTGCAACTATAACTTTCTTTCCATCATCTTTAAGCTGATGACAAAGTTTTCCGATAGTTGTTGTCTTTCCTGCACCGTTTACTCCAATTACCACAACAATTGAAGGCTTTGTTGAAAGGTCAAGACTCTGATCTTCACCAAGCATTTCAGCAATTATCTCTTGAATAAGATTCATGATTTCAGATGGATCTGTTATTCCTCTTTCTTTAATTCGCTTTCTAAGTGCATCGCATATAGCTTCAGATGTTTCTACACCCATATCGCCCATTATCATCGTTTCCAAAAGCTCATCGAAAAGATCCTCGTCAATCTTAGTAAAGCTGCCCAAAACATTCTGTATTCTGGACATCATTGATTCTTTTGTCTTTCTAAGTCCTTCACGAATTTTAGCGAATATACTCTTCTTTCCAGGTTTTTCAGTATTTTCAGATTCTTCATCTAAATCTGTTTCTACAACCTTATCCTGACTTTCCTCGGTTTCTTCCGGCTCTTCTTCAGATTTGTCTTCAAGATTTTCTTCAGGTTCTTTTTCAGATTCTTCTGGTTCTTCTTTAGATTCTTCTTCAGATATTGTTAAACTCTCTTCTGAATCAATGCCATATTCATCAATGTCATCTTCAGCATCATCAGAAGTTTCTTCAAGTTCTGAAGTTTCCTCAACATCTTGAGCCAAAGCTGCAAGTTTTGCCGCCTCTGCTGCAAGCGTGATAGCTTCCTGTCTTTCCTTTTCTATCTCTGCTTCAGCTTCTATGCGTCTGCGTTCCTTCTCATCACGAACTGCCTGTTCACGTTCAGATATTGCTTCTTCCACATCACCTGCTGCAATATGCTCCTGGTCGGACGGTTTTTCTTCGACTTCTTCAACTTCCTCTGCTTCTTCTTTATTTTCCAAAGCAGCTTCTTCCTGAACTGCGTGCTTTCTTTTACTAAAAAAGCCGCCTTTCTTTTCCTTTTTATTCTTCTTGCTAAAAAAAGCCATGTTTACATACTTCCCTTCTGTCTGTTATGATGTTTCAGCTTCAAATTCATCTTGTTCCATACGCAAAAGCTTTGACACTCCGCTTTCCTGCATTGTAACTCCATACAAAACCTTTGCTTCTTCCATGGCACTACGCCTGTGAGTTACAAGAATGAACTGAGTTGTATTTGTAAAATGATGCAGATACTGTGCATACTTTCTGACATTACCTTCATCAAGGGCTGCGTCTATCTCATCCAGAATGCAAAATGGTGATGGTCGAAGTTTTAATATTGCAAAATAAATCGCAATAGCTACAAACGACTGCTCTCCACCGGAAAGCGATATTAGATTCTTTATAACTTTTCCGGGTGGTGCTACGTGTATTTCTATTCCGGATTCAAGGACATTATCCGGATCTGAAAGAGACAGATTTGCCTCTCCGCCGCCAAATAGATCCACAAATATTTCTTTGAAGTTTTTGTTTATCTCGGCAAAACTCTCTGAGAATATTCGCTGCATCTCACCTGTAAGCTCTGATATAAGCTTTTCAAGTTCACTTTTTGAGTTTTCTGCATCCTTCATCTGCTCGGTGAGAAATTTCCATCTTTCAGAAACTTCTTTATATTCCTCTATAGCAGCAACATTCACGCTGCCAAGACTACGTATCTTTCCCTTCAAAGATGAAAGCTCACGCTGAGATTCCTGTACATCTTCAAGCGGCTTAGCAGTTTGTATTGCCTCTGTACGTGTCATTTCATACTGTTCAAACAATCTGCGTATAATATTATCATAGTCACTTTGCATAGAGATCTTTCTCTCTTCCAGACGTGTGACCGTGCCGGCATATTTTTCTTTTGCGGCGTTTAATTCTTTCATGCCTTCTTGAATACGGCGTATCTGCATATCTTCGGCATCATGTACATTTTTCCAATGCTCAGATTCTTCCAAAGCTTTCTTTCTCTTGCTTCCAAGCAGCTCAATTTTATGCCTAGAAGCTTCTGCCTCTGCTCTTTTATCTGCAATAATTTTATGATTGGCAGAAAGTTCATCTCTTATGCGAATAGCTCTCTCCTTGGCGGATCTTTGCTGATTTTCGGCATTATCCAAATCTCTATGTAGTGAATCCATATCTTTTTCAAGAGCTGCTGTTTGAATCCTCATATTAGCCCGCCTTTCAGCTAATTCATTTTGCTCACTTCGCAGACTATCACGCATTCCCTGAGTTTCTTCCATATCCATTTGAGTGCTTTTGATCTTTAACTCAATGTCTTTAAGCTCAGTTTGAACACGCTCATATTCACGCTTTGCAAGGTCTGTCTTTTCTTTAAGCTCTTTATTCTGAACTAACAACTCATGCTGCCTTTTTTCTATCTGCTCAACCAAATATCTTTGCTTTTCATATTCAGTCTTTGTACGTAGCTTCTCGGATTCTGCATATGTGCAGCTTTGCCTTAGATTTTCAATAACGCCCTTTAAGTCAGACGTTTCTCTTTCAGCCTTTAAAAGCAGACTTGTATTTTCAGCCTGCCGTTCTTTTAACTTTTCTATCTCTCTGCCAAGAGAATTTATCTCAGTTTTTCTTGTGAGCATACCGCCGCTTCTTTGAGCTGAACCACCGGTAAATGAACCGCCTGCATTAACTATCTGACCATCAAGCGTAACTATTCTAAATCTATAGCCATACTTTTTTGCAATATCTGACGCAGCATCAAGATTTTCTGCAACAACGATCCTTCCAAGCAATGAACGTACTATACCATCATAAATTGGAGCAAAGCGAACAAGCTTATATGCATAATCTACAAAGCCGGTTTCATTTTGCAGTGCATGCTCTTCAATAGTCTTGCCATGAACAGATGTTATCGGCAAAAATGTTGCTCGTCCTGCACGACGCTGTGCCAAAAATCTGATCCATTTTTTAGCAGCCTCTTCATCATCTACAATTAGATTCTGCATTGAACCGCCAAGTGCTGTTTCAATAGCAACACCGCATCTTTCATCTGTTTCAATGCACTGTGCAACTGTTCCATGAACACCAAGCGGCTTTCCGCCGTCTGCACGAAGAATGACCTTTACACTTCCGGCAAAGCCTTCCATATTCTGTTCCATATCATTGAGCAGTTTTCTGCGTTGTTCACGCTCACGTATTGAAAAGGCAATCTGATTGCTCTCTGTTTTAAGTGCATCTGTATGTCTTATTGCATTTCCACAAATTTCCTGCTTATTTTGAAATTCATCACGCAAACTTATAAATTTTTGCTCTGCCTCTTTTAATTTGGATTCCCATTGCTTTGTTTTCTCTGCCTGGGCTTCTCTTTCCTTGGCAATAGCAACGATTTTCATACTGTCAGAAGCAAGCTGTGCTGAATATTCTTCATGACTACGTATAAGATTTTCACTTTGAGTACGAAATTGTCCCTGCTTTACATAGAGATTCTGGAGTTTTATTCCTGTTTCATCAAATCCAGCTCCAAGCTTTTCTGCTTTTTCCTCTAATCTTTCCCAATCATGCTGAAGCTGCTCTGCCTCAACACGAAGTGCTATTTCCTGTTTATGAAGTTCCTTCTCACGAACAAGAAGTTCACTTACATATTTTACAGCTATATCAGACTGACCGGATATATCCTTTGCCTGTGCTTCAAGCACTCCGGAACTTACAAGTGCGTGCTGGACATCGTTTTCACAAACTGCAAGTACTGCTGTAAGATGAGATGTTTCTTCCTCTGCCTTTTTTATTTCAGCACGAAGTGATTCTATTTTTACACTGCTTTCCTGTAAACGTCTATACCCGTTCTGAACTTTTGTTTCATCAGCATTTACATCTCTCTCAATATTTTCATATTGAGCCTTTGCTTCAAGCAGTTCATCTGAAAGCGAATCGAGCTTTTTACGCAGAATATCCATTTGATGAACCCAAATAGATACCTCAAGCTGTTTCTGCTCTTCTGCAAGGATCAAAAATTTCTTTGCCTTTTCAGACTGCACACGAAGAGGCTCAACTCTTCCCTCAAGCTCTGACGCAATATCACGCAGTCTTGAAAGATTATCCTCTGCATTTGCAAGACGTCTTTGTGCCTCTTCTTTTTTATATCGAAATTTTGAAACACCGGCAGCTTCTTCAAATATATCTCGTCTATCTGCACTTTTAGCACTAACGATTTCTGCTATACGACCTTGTCCTATTATAGAATAACCGTCACGTCCCATGCCGGTATCCATAAAAAGCTCATTTACATCCTTAAGACGAACTGATTTTCCGTTTATACGATACTCACTTTCACCGCTGCGATAGAGCTTTCGAGTAACGCTTACTTCTTCTCCGTATTCTTCACCGAGAATTCCAGAACTGTTGTCAATATTCAGCGTAACCGCTGCAAAACCTGTAGGTTTCCGCTGCTTAGTACCGGAAAAAATAACATCTTCCATCTTGTTGCCACGCAATGTTTTTGTAGATTGCTCACCTAATACCCATCTGACTGCATCGCCAATATTACTCTTTCCGCTGCCGTTCGGACCTACTACAGCTGTAAGACCAGCATCAAAGCTTAACTTTATTTTATCCGGAAAGGACTTAAAGCCCTGAAGTTCAAGTGATTTTAAATACATCGTACACTTCCTCTCCAAGTGTTTCTGTAATGATACCGCTTGTCTTTCCACTGCAAAAAGATATTCTCATCATTTCATCTGGAAAATCACTGCGTTCTGATATTTTCAAACACACACCATAAGCATTTTCAGAAAAACATTTCTTATTTTCTTTATTATGCCCTGCTGCAAGGCTCGACCTGCCTCTTGCTGTTTCAACAAGTACAAAACTGCCCTTTGCTCTGTTCTTTAAAATATCATTGTTCTTTTCCGCCCAACCAAGCATTTTTTTCAGGTAGAGATTTCCAAGAGCTATCTCTTTTAATGACGGATGATAAAATCCTCCCAAGATTCTCTTTTCCATACTCTTCTCCGCATGAAGTCCGCATCTTATTAGTGTGATGTTTTCCTGTTTAAGACGGCATATTGCATTTGCTGTAAACTCTATCATCTCATCCCATGACGGCAAAATATATTCTTCGCTTTTATAAAGCTCTCCAAGGTGAGTGCCTTCTAGAACAACAGTAGGATAAATTCTGAGTGTATCAGGTTTTAATCTTATACATTCAGACAAAGTATATTCTTCATCCTCTTTACTACTGCCATAAAGACCGTACATCATTTGCAGTCCAAATGAAAAGCCGTACTGCTTTATTCTCTCCGATGCCTCTGCTATATCTTTTGCACTGTGACCACGTCTATTTAGCATAAGAACTTTATCAGACATACTCTGAGCACCAAGCTCTATCGCAGTAACACCATATTTCTTTAAAACAAGCAGAATATCCTCCGGCAAAGCATCTGGTCTTGTGGAGATCCTTATTCCCGAAAAGCCGTTTTCACCCAAAAAAGGCTGAACTGCTTCAAGATATGAAATCATGCTTTTATAGGGAATCGCTGTAAAACTGCCGCCAAAAAAGGCTATCTCTGAATTCTTTCCATCAATTCCGCTTCCAAGGCTATCCCTGCATTGATCTGCAATATATTCAGGTTTCGGAGGTTCTGACTCTCCGCTTATTGCTTTTTGATCGCAAAAACTGCACATATTAGGACATCCCATATGCGGAATAAAAAATGCAACATTAGAGTGTTTCTTCATAACCCATAAGTGTGAGCGCTTCCTTTGCAGCCATTTGTTCAGCTGCTTTCTTGCTCTTTCCTGTGCCTGTTCCTATAACATTTGAATTAAGACAAACATTTACTGTAAATGCCTTGTCATGATCTGGTCCACATTCGCCTGCAAGAACATATTCAACCTTTTCTTCAGGATTTTTCTGAATTATCTCCTGCAAAACTGTTTTATAATCACGAAAACATATCAGATTGCTTTTCTCTGCGTGTTTAGGAATAAATCTTAAAACGTGCTTTGAGGCAGCTTTCATTCCGCCGTCAAGATAAATAGCAGCAATAACAGCTTCAAAAGCATCTGCTAAAATAGATGAACGTTCTCTGCCGCCAGTATGTTCCTCACCTTTGCCAAGCAAAATAAACTCACCAAGGTGGATCTCCTTTGCAAATACATGAAGTGCCTTTTCGCATACAAGAGATGCTCTTAATTTAGTTAAATCACCTTCCGGCAAATCTTTATAATTATTAAAAAGATAGTCAGATACTATTATTGAAAGAACGCTGTCACCTAAAAACTCAAGACGTTCATTGCTATTACGGCATTTCTTCTTTTCATTTGCATAAGAAGAATGTGACAGTGCTTCTTCAAGCAATTGCTTATTCTTAAAATGATAATCAATATAATTTTCAAAGCGGCTAAGTTCTTCATAATTCGGCTGTTCCATTATTTTCATCAACCTTTCTGCAAGCTGCAAACAGTTTCTGAAATTGCAGCAATCATATTACCTTTAACACAATCCCTTGCCTGACGAATAGCATTATAAAAAGCTTTTGCATCAGAGCTGCCATGTGCTTTGATAACCGGTTTTGACGCACCTATCATAAGTGCTCCACCGACAGCTTTATAATCAAGCCTCTGTGAAAGCTTTTTTATTTTACTCATAACAAGTAGTGCCGCAAGCTTGCCTGAGCCTGCAAATATATTATTTTTTAATTCACTTGACATGAATTTTCCCATACCCTCATAGAGCTTCAAAGCAATATTTCCTGTAAAGCCATCTGCTACTATAACATCGGCTGTACTAAATGGCAATTCCCTTGCTTCGGCATTGCCGCAGAAGTTTACAGGTGCTTCCGATAGAAGCTTGTATGCTTCAAGATCAAGCTCTCTGCCTTTTGTTTCCTCTGCACCTACATTAAGGAGCTTTACCTTTGGATTTTTTACACCCATTACTCTTTCCATATAAGAACTGCCCATAATTGCAAACTGCAAAAGCATCTCAGGACGGCAGTCGTTATTTGCACCTGCATCAAGAAGAATAAAAGGCTTATCGGCTGTAGGCATTATTGGTGCAAGTGCCACACGCTTTATTCCTTTGATACGCTTTACAATAAATGTTGAGCCAACAACCAATGCACCGCTGCTGCCTGCTGATACAAAAGCATCGCCCTTACCTTCGCTAAGTGCCTTCATACCAACAGCCATTGAGCTGTCTTTATGCTCTTTTATAAGGGATACAGGTTCTTCATGTATATCAAATGATTTTTGTGTATGTATAATATCCATTTCATCAAGAGATATATTATTTTCCTCTGCAAGTTCACGAATAATTTTTTCGTCACCTACAAGTGTTACATTTACATTTAGATCCCTTAACGCCATTGCTCCGCCTTTTATAACCTCAAGCGGTGCATGGTCACCTCCAAACGCATCCACAATAATATTCATTTAAATTTTCACCTCTCATTTACTGACAGATATTCTTCCAAAGCTGCAAGTGCTCTGTCTGCATACGCCTGATATTTAACTTTTTTATCACGTATGCGTTCCGGCAAATCCGGAAGTATTCCCATATTACAACCCATAGGCTGAAATTCAGAAACATTCTTATCACTTATATATGCTGCAAGTGCCCCCATCATTGTTTCTCTAGGAAGAACAAGCGGCTCTTTTCCCAAAAGTTTTCTTGCAAGGTTTTTTCCTGCAAGTATTCCGCTGGCTGCTGATTCTATATAACCTTCCACGCCGGTGATCTGACCTGCAAAAAACATTAGCGGATCATTTCTGAGTGAATAATCTGCATTCAAAAGACGTGGACTGTCAAGAAATGAATTACGATGCATTACACCATAACGCATAAATTCAGCATTTTTAAGCCCTGGAATCATAGAAAATACTCTCTTCTGCTCCGCAAACTTTAAATTCGTTTGGAATCCTACAAGATTAAAAAGTGTACCATGACTGTTCTCACGTCTAAGCTGTACTACTGCATAAGGTCGCCTGTCGGTGCGTGGATCTGTAAGTCCAACAGGCTTTAATGGTCCAAAACGCATTGTATCTTCTCCTCTTGAAGCTAAAACTTCAATCGGCATACAGCCTTCATAAACACGGAAAATTTCTTTGTCGAATTCACTTAATTCAGCACGTTCAGCATTTATAAGTGCATTATAAAAATCAAGATACTCTTCTTTATTCATAGGACAATTGATGTAATCAGCATCGCCTCTACCATATCTTGAAGCAAAAAATGTTATATCCTTGTCAAGACTGTCATATGTGACAATAGGTGCTGCTGCATCAAAAAAGCTTAAACGTTGACCGCATTTTTCTTCAATGCTTTTAGCAAGCCCTGCTGCTGTCAGTGGACCGCTTGCTATGATAGCAGGAGATTCCGGCAGCCTACTTACTTCTTCTGATGATATACTTATAAGAGGATGAGATTTTATTTTTTCAGTTACCATATCAGAAAAAAGCTCACGGTCTACTGCAAGTGCACCGCCTGCTGGAACAGATACTTTTCTTGCACATGGAATGAGAAGTGAACCCATTCTTTCCATTTCAGCCTTTAAAAGTCCGGCTGCTGATGCAAGGCGATCTGCCTTAAGAGAATTAGAACAGACAAGTTCTGCCAATCCTTTATAATGATGTGCCGGTGTAAACTTTACCGGTTTCATCTCATAAATAGTTACAGGAAAACCTGCTTCTGCAAGCTGCCATGCAGCTTCGCAGCCTGCAAGACCTCCTCCTATAACTGAAATATTTTGCTTTGTGTTCATATTATCATTCTCCGCCTAAAATCGGTCTGTCATAACCGCAGCCCTGCTTTTCACATATTTTATGACCGGATTTTCCGCCCTTCTGAAAAAGAGTGCAGCCGCACTGCGGACACTTTTCCTCAAGAGGAATATTCCAAGTCATAAAGTCGCAATCCGGATAATTTGCACAGCCATAAAAACTTCTGCCACGCTTTGATTTTTTGAGTATTATCTTTCCGCCGCATTTTGGACAAGTACCCGGTGTTTCCTGTACTATCTTCTTTGTATTTGTACATTCAGGGAATCCCGGACAAGCAAGAAATCTGCCAAACCTGCCAATTTTTATAACCATTTTTCTTCCGCAGTTTTCACAAACAATATCTGTTTCTTCATCAGGTACTTTAACACGTTTTCCTTCCATCTTTTCTTCTGCTTCGGAAAGAGTCTTTGAAAAATCACCATAAAACTCATCAAGAATATTTATCCAATTGCGTTGACCTTGCTCAACTTCATCAAGATCGCTTTCCATTTTCGCTGTAAATGCAGCGTCAACTATATTTTGGAAATGTTCTTTCATAAGGTCGGTTGTTACCTCACCAAGTACTGTAGGCTTAAGTGCCTTGCCATCACGCTCAACATAAAGCCTTGATATTATAGTTGTTATAGTAGGTGCATAGGTACTCGGTCTGCCAATACCATTCTCTTCAAGAGTTTTGATAAGCGATGCTTCAGTATAACGTGCTGGAGGCTGTGTAAAATGCTGATTTCCTTCAAGCGAACGAACCTTAAGAATATCTCCCTCATTAAGCTTTGGAAGATTTTTATTATCGCCTTTTGAATCCTTTGATTCTTCGTAAAGCACTGTAAATCCATCAAATTTAACTGTAGAACCATTTGCTTTAAACAAGCAGTTATCAGCCATAATATCAACGGAAACAGTATCAAGTGTAGCATCTGCCATCTGACTTGCTATAAATCTCTCCCAAATAAGCTTATAAAGCTTATACTGGTCTGATGTCAAACTTGACTTAAGTCTTGCAGGCGTGAATTCCGGCATTGATGGACGGATCGCTTCGTGAGCATCCTGTGCATTCTTCTTAGATTTATAAACACGTGGCTCAGCAGGAACATAGTCTTCACCATACGTGCTGCGAATGTAATTTGTCGCAGAATCTCTTGCCTCATCAGAAATTCTAAGGCTGTCGGTTCTCATATATGTTATAAGACCCATTGCACCCATTCCGTCTACTTCCACACCTTCGTAAAGTTCCTGAGCAACTTTCATAGTACGTTTAGATTGAAAGCTCAGCTTATGTGAGGCTTCCTGCTGAAGTGTAGATGTTATAAACGGTGCTGACGGGTGTTTTTTAGTAACACGTTTTTTTACTTTTGAAACCTTAAATTCCGCTTCATTGAGCCTTGCCAGAAGTGCATCTGCCTCTTCCTTTGTAGCTATCTCAGTCTTATCAACTCGCTCTCCGTCAACTGCTGTAAGCTTTGCAGAAAATATCTTTTTAGAAGAAGCAGTTGAAAGCTTTGCATCTATAGACCAATACTCCTGCGGTACAAAAGCTTTTATTTCATTTTCCCTGTCCACAACAAGACGCACTGCCACCGATTGAACGCGTCCTGCTGACAAGCCACGGCGAACCTTTTTCCAAAGAAACGGACTTAACTTATATCCAACTATTCTGTCGAATATTCTTCTTGCCTGCTGTGCATTTACAAGGTCTATATCTATTTTATGCGGATTATTCATACCATTTTTTATTCCGCTCTTTGTGATCTCATTAAATTCAACACGATTGTCATCATTCATGCTGAGGTTAAGCATTTGTGCAATATGCCATGATATTGCCTCACCTTCACGGTCAGGGTCAGTTGCAAGATATACACGATTTGCTTTTTTCGCATGAGATTTCAGTTGCTTTATAACATCTTCCTTGCCTTTCATATCAATATACTGCGGCTTGAAATCATGTTCAACATCAACACCAAACTTAGATTTTGGCAAATCACGTACATGACCCATTGAAGCAATAACTTCATAGTCATTACCAAGATATTTTTGTATAGTTTTTGCCTTTGCAGGCGACTCCACAATAACAAGATTTGACATATTTCATTCGACTCTGCAATTCACATTATTATGCAGAGATGACTCCTTTCTAAAGGATTCCATAACATTGTCCTTTAAATCTGGACACATAACCCTCTATAATAAGTTCTGTCAACGCAGACGCTACTTCATTTTCATCAGCATCAAGTCTTTCCAAAATAGTATCTATATGCATTTGATGTTCCTGTGATAAAAGTATCGCTATATCAAGTTCAAGACCGCTTAGTGATGAAAAATCCTTTATTCTTCCAGTATTATCGCCTGAAACATTAGTCTGAACTGAATCTACTTCTGCGTTATCTTTTTCTATTTTCTCTTCTATTAAATTATCTTTTTCTAAAACATTTTCACTTTTTTTAGATTTTTTCTTTTTAGGAGAATTCCTTGCCTTTTTATCTTCTTTTTCATCACTGCCAAAGAAAACCGAATCTTCCATTTTATTTTTTGTTTCAAATAAAATGGACGGCTTTAGTTTATGTGCAAATTCAGCATAGTATTCGTTTAATATATCCAAATGACTAAACACCGGAGTTGCACCATCACGCAGATATTTTACCACACCTGCATACCTATTGTCAAATATATCCGCTGGCGGAACACAATATACCGTTTTTCCCTGCTCAAGTGCAAGATTTGCAGTAATAAGTGAACCACTCTTTTCAGGTGCTTGTATGATAAGAGTACTCTTGCTGATACCGGATAAAATTCTATTTCGCATCGGAAAATTTTTGGGATAAGGCTCGGTTCCTGGCAAAAATTCTGTAAGCAGCAGTCCATTTCTTACTATATATTTTTTAGCACTTGCATTATCCCTTGGATAATCCACATCGATTCCGCAACCAAGCACCGCAACTGTTCTGCCTCTTGAAAGAAGTGCTGCTCTATGTGCCGCAGAATCAAGACCTACTGCAAAGCCGCTTATTATTACAACTCCCGAACGAGCAAGTTCACTGCATATCCAATTTGCCACACGTACACTATATTCAGTAGGATTTCTCGTTCCTACTACAGTAAGTGTTGGATATTCCTCAAGAATTTTTACATTTCCCTGATAAAACAAAATTGCTGGAGGATTATATATGGCTTTAAGGCTAGGTGGGTAATTGTCGTCACAAAAACAAGTAACAGAAATATTTTTCTTTCTGCAAATTTCAAGTATCGCCTTAGCCTTGTCTAAATTCGTATTGCAAACTGCTCTTTTCTGAACTTCCGTAAGACCAAAACGCTGCCTTTGATTTTCTTCCTGCAAAATATAATATGCTCTTTTGGGTGTTTTGGAAACATGAATAACTGTCCATATTTTAGGATTACCTGCACCAAGCACCATAATAAGCCATATCCAGTATTCAATCATTTCCATTAATTTTTCCTTTCATCATTTCCCACATAAGTATTCCAGCAGCCATCGCAGCGTTAAGCGATTCTATATTTCCATGCATAGGAATAGTTATTTTTCTTCCGCAGCGGTCAGATATATCTTCAGACAAACCATTTCCCTCATTTCCGATCCAAACAGCACGTCCAGTGCAAGAATAATCACATTCTCCCACAATTTCAGCCGCACCTTGTACAACAGCAGCATCACTTTTTATATTTTTTCTCTCAAGCTCTGAAAAAAGTTTATCCTCATCATTGCATACAGCCACAGGCACACGAAAAAGCGAACCCATAGTTGCCCTTACAACCTTTGGACTATATACATCACAGCTTTTGCAAAATATAACTCCACTTATACCCAATGCATCAGCTGTTCTAAGTATCATGCCTGCATTTCCGGGATCCTGTAATCTATGGAGAATTACAAATGTACCGTCATCTTTTAAAAAATCACAAAGTAAAACTTCATCATTCATACTGCATATGGCAAATACACCCTGAGGACATTCTGTTTCAGCCATATATTTACCAAGCTCGCCGGAAATAATATACATTCTGCATTCACCATTTATATAAACAGAAAGTTCATCCGAATATTTCTCAAAAGCCTCGTCTGTAATAAAAATGCTTTTTATCTTTGCACCATTCCTAAGTGCATCAGATACAAGTCTATAACCCTCAAGTACAAAGCTTTGTTCTGCCAGCCTAAATTTCTTGTTGCCCGAAAGCTTTCTGTAAAATTTTATGAGCGAATTATCCTTTGCTGTAATTCTACTATATGAACAGCCCATTATGAATCCTCCTCTTATAACAAAACACGCTCCGTGTTTTACCAGAGCGTGTTCAGATTACCTATTACAGAGCTGCCTTTGCCTTTTCAACAATTGCAGTAAAGCCTGCTGCATCATTGATTGCAATCTCGGACAGCATCTTTCTGTTCAGTTCAATGCCAGCCTTCTTGCAGCCGTTCATAAATGTTGAATAGTTGATACCATTCATCTTGCAAGCAGCAGAAATTCTTGTAATCCAGAGCTGTCTGAATTCTCTCTTCTTCTGCTTTCTACCAATGTAAGCATAATTGCCGGACTTCATTACAGCCTGTTTAGCCATCTTGAAGTGTTTGCTCTTGCTACCCCAATAGCCCTTAGCGAGCTTAAGTGTTTTATTTCTTCTCTTACGAGTCATCATTGCACCCTTAACACGTGCCATAATCTTCTACCTCCGATTTTCTATTTATTGTTTTCCTGAAATACTCTTCTCAGATTAGAGATACGGCAGCAGCTTCTTCAGTGCTGGTGCGTTTGTAGCATCTGCTACACCTGCGGTACGAGCGATTCTCTTACGCTTTGTATCCTTCTGTGTGAGTCTGTGTCTTTTATTTGTCTTCTGATACTTCAGTTTACCGGAGCCTGTCAGCTTGAAACGCTTCTTTGCACCAGAATGTGTCTTTGTCTTAACCTTTGCCATGGTGGTATATCCTCCTTTTACTTCGATGTTTTCGGTGAAATGAACATGACCATACTGCGGCCTTCCATCTTTGCAGGCTTTTCAACAGTGCCAACAGCCGAACAAGCATCCTTGAATTTCTCAAGCAGCTCTTCACCTATCTGCGGGTGTGCAATAGCACGCTTACGAAATCTTACTGAAACTTTAAGCTTATCACCGCCTGTCAAGAACTTCTTTGCCTGATTGACCTTTGTTTCAAAGTCATGAGTGTCAATTGCAGAAAACATACGAATTTCCTTTATGGCAACAACCTTTTGATTCTTGCGGGCTTCCTTTTCACGTTTCTGCTGTTCAAAACAGTATTTACCATAATCCATTATACGGCATACCGGCGGCTTTGCCTGCGGTGCAATTTTTACGAGATCAAGATCCTTATCATATGCAAGTTTCTGTGCATCTCTTGCAGACATATTTCCCAGTTTTGTTCCGTCGCTGTCAATGACAAGAATTTCCTTATCACGAATTTCTTCATTGATTTGCAGCTCTTGTTTGCTGATAAGCCAGCACCTCCAAACATTTTAATTACAAACAAAAATGAGTGCACCACACTGTGAGCACTCCTCATAATAATACCTTGCCTAACAATACATTAAAAGCACTATTGTTGACAAAATATATTAACCGTTTCGATTAAAATTAAAAACCAAACGGTGAGAACTGTGATGCTCTACTTTGTTTACTCTGATTATTATACCCTATTCTTGCCATATTGTCAAGTCAACTTTATCTTTTTTACATTTTATTCACAAACTTTGTTCCAAAGCTCTGACAACCATTCAAGACATTTAAGTTTGTAGCGAAATTTCTGCGGATTATTCAGCATTTCCTTTTCATCTTCCGTAAAATACTCTTCCTGCAAATTTTCATCTTCAGAAGCAGCAGGTACACAAAGCGGCGGATACATAACACACCACCAGTTCTGACCTTCTGCCTTTCCTATATTTATTCTTACAGCATTGTAAACACCGGCAGGCATAGTAATATCTTCATACATACGCTCATCAAATGCTATCTTTTCATATTCAGCTATAACTGTATAATCATAGCCTTTTTCAGCAACTGTTTTTCTTGCGATCTCTTCAAGTGCCGGCAAACAAAGTTTTGCCGCCGCCGCTGCTGCTTCAGTAGAATCAATATTTTCAAAATAACATGAACCATTCTCTAAAACAGCATCACGAACAGCATATTTCAAAAGCTGATCATCATAAGAATCAGAATTTGCCAAAATATGAAGACGAACAACATCATCTTCAAGGTCATATAATGTAGCGGCACTCTTACTAAATGATGAAATCATAAGAGCCGCTGCAAATCCAAGCATAGCTGCAATTTCCATTTTTTTCATAACTCTCACCTCGGTGAAAGTATGGGCAGCACATACGGCTTTATGCATCTAAATTAAAATAAAATATAAAATCATAAAATCTCACACAAAATCGTATTTGACACAAGAAAACCGTTTGGCGTAAAGCAAACCCTATCCTTATTTATTTTCATAAGACCTGCTTTTGCAAAATATTCTGCCGTTTCTTTCTGTAAATCACTAAGCCATGACAATGGTATTCCCTCTGTCAAACGCAGTCCAAGCATTATCCGTTCTGTTAGCAAATCCGGACATTCGTCTTCTATAAAAATTTTTTGATGCTCTCCTGCTATAAATAAATCAAGTTCTGACGGAACATAAAATCTTTTATCAATAAACGAATGTGCAGACGGTCCAATTCCAAGATAAGGCTTAAGTTTCCAGTATCTGCAATTATGACGGCTCTCAAAACCTTTTTTTGCAAAATTAGAAATCTCATACTGAAAAAAGCCATTTTCATTTAAATAAGATACCATTTGCAAATAAAGTTCTGCGGTTTCATCATCATCAGGAACAAGATTTTGCATATTCTGCATCGCATAGGGTGTTCCTTCTTCTATTTTAAGCATATATGCAGAAATATGATTTATAGGCAGCACAGCAAGCTCTTCAAGAGTTTGCATCAGTCTTTTTTGAGTCTGACCTTTTGTACCTATCATAATATCACATGAGATATTTTCAAAGCCTGCCCTTATCGATTCATATACTGTATCAATTCCCTGTTCTGCTGTATGCAGTCTTCCCAGTGTAAGAAGTGCATCATTCTGTAGATCCTGTAATCCTATCGAAACACGATTTACTCCCGCTTTTCTATAACCTAAAAGCGATTCATAATTGACAGTGGCAGGATTCACCTCCATTGTAATCTCGATCTCATGTTTTTGGGAATCTTCAACATTAAAAAAATTATATATACACTCAATGATTTTTGAAATATTTTCAGGCAACAAAAGTGACGGTGTACCTCCACCAAAATATATAGTATCAACATTCTTAGGAATACTCATCTCCTTGCTGTAATACTCTATATTTCGGCAAACCGCCTGCACATAAGCATCTTGCTCTTGCAGGCGGTTTACACATGAATAAAAGTCACAATAAGGACATTTCCTTAGACAAAACGGTACATGAATATAAATTCCGATTGTATCAGCTTCTAATGTCATTTCTAATTACCTTTGTAAGAGGCATAAAGAATGCGTCAAAAAGCTTGCAAAAAAGCCATGCAGCAACAATACAGCCTGCCATAAGCAAATATGCAATAGTATTATTGTCTATAAGAAAATAGCAGAGAAGTACAGCAACAAGAGCGACTACATAAACGACAGCACTTACAATAGTAGAAACCTTACCATTGCAACAGCGTCTGCCACATGATTTGCAAACTTTACCACGTGAATTAAGTCCGCCTGCCAAAGCTTTTGAAAAAGGGTTAAAACTCTTTTCGCCACAATGCGGACAATTGTAAATAGATTCCTTACTCATATATAACTTTCTCCTTATTCAGTATCAAGCTTAAGCACACTCATAAATGCTTCCTGCGGAACTTCTACAGTACCAAGAGAACGCATTCTCTTCTTGCCTTCCTTTTGCTTTTCAAGCAATTTTTTCTTACGTGTAATATCACCGCCATAGCATTTAGCAAGTACATCTTTACGCATTGCTTTTATAGTTTCACGGGCAATAATCTTGCCGCCGATAGCTGCCTGAACAGGCACTTCAAAAAGCTGTCTTGGAATATTTTCTTTAAGCTTTTCCACCATTTTTCTTGCACGTTCATACGCTTTGTCAGCATGGATAATAAATGAAAGTGCATCAACTACATCGCCATTCAGAAGAATATCAAGCTTTACAAGTCTTGATGGAGCATATTCACTCAAGACATAGTCAAATGACGCATAACCCTTTGTACGTGATTTCAAAACGTCAAAGAAATCGTAAACTATTTCATTAAGCGGCAGGTCATATTTTAAACAAACACGTTTATCATCAATATACTGCATATCGTGGAATACGCCACGTCTATTTTGGCAAAGATCCATGACATTGCCAACGAAGTCAGACGGTGTGAGAATTTCAGCATTTACCATAGGCTCTTCTGCCATACTTATAACCGCAGGGTCTGGATAATTTGATGGATTATCTATGAATACAACATCTCCGTTTGTAAGTGTGACACGATATATAACAGACGGTGCAGTTGTTATAAGGTCAAGGTTATACTCTCTCTCCAGACGCTCTTGAATGATTTCCATATGAAGAAGTCCAAGAAAACCGCATCTAAATCCAAATCCAAGTGCTATAGATGTTTCTGGTTCAAATGTTAGAGAAGCGTCATTCAACTGAAGTTTTTCAAGGGCTTCTCTAAGGTCGCCATATTTTGCACCATCAGCCGGATATATACCGGAAAATACCATAGGATTTGCCTTACGGTAACCCGGCAAGGGTTCATCACACGGCTCTTCATCAAGTGTTACAGTATCTCCAACCTGAGTATCACCTATACTCTTTATAGATGCTGTTAAATATCCAACCTCACCAGCAAGAAGAACACCTGTATTAACAAGCTGATTTGTATCCATATAACCAGCTTCAACAATAGTAAAGGTAGCTCCCGTTGCCATAAGACGAATTGTATCACCGACCTTAACAGTACCACTTTTTACACGAATATATATTACAACACCCTTGTATGCATCATAATAGCTGTCAAAGATAAGTGCCTGAAGCGGAGCATTAGGATCTCCCTTTGGTGCAGGAACATCTGTTACAATGCGTTCAAGAACCTCTTCAATATTGATTCCTGATTTTGCAGAAATTCTTGGTGCATCCATTGCAGGAATGCCAATAACATTTTCAATTTCATTGCAAACTCTCTCCGGATCAGCCGCCGGAAGATCTATCTTATTTACTACAGGTACGACCTCAAGATCATGTTCTATCGCAAGGTAGGTATTGGCAAGAGTCTGTGCTTCAATTCCCTGAGAAGCATCGACTACAAGAACAGCACCTTCACAGGCAGCAAGACTTCGGGATACTTCATAATTAAAGTCAACGTGTCCCGGTGTATCAATCAAATTAAATACATATGTTTTACCGTCTTTAGCTTTATAATTCAGATGAACCGCACGTGCTTTTATGGTGATACCACGTTCACGTTCTATATCCATATTATCAAGAATCTGTTCTTCCATATCACGTTCTGCAACAGTAAAGGTCTTTTCCAGAATACGATCGGCAAGCGTTGATTTTCCGTGGTCAATATGGGCAATAATACAAAAATTACGAATGTTGTCCATCATTGCAATATACTCCTTTGGATTTTTATAACAATTTTAAATAATCTTATTTATTATATCATGATTTTGCATTATTGTAAAGAGGAAAAAAACAAATAAAAGTTTTTCGGGTGTAAATCCAGTCAGAATTACAGCAACAGTTCCTGTTTTTTTCAATATTTTACCCGTTTTTTATGCAATACAACTTTTATTATTTTCTTTCAAAAAAATTTGAAAAAATGCTTGACAAACCCTTTGGCATATGATATAATATAAAAGCTGACTGAGAAAGACAACATACAATAAATATTGGGGTGTCGCCAAGTGGTAAGGCAGCGGACTCTGACTCCGTTATTTCGAGGGTTCAAATCCTTCCACCCCAACCATTAACACTAAATGATTTTAAAATCATTTAGTGTTTTTTTATTTTCTAAATAAATCTAAAATACAAAAATCGGACGCACAAGGCGTCCGATTTTTTATGATAGTAGTATAATATAAGGAGAGTATTTTTTATTTTAAAGCTTATTTGTTTTTATCTGCAAGGAAACTCAAATCAACAAATGCTGTACCCCTGCCTATTTCCTCGCTTATATCAACGCCGGTCGGCTGAAGCATGAGATACAAATCTGGAAGATCTTCTGTGTTTACAAGGAATGCCATCTGAACATTTACTGTATCCCCTGCCTTAAACGGCTCAAGATGATTCTTGCTCATTGCATAGTCAGTGCTGATGCTGAACATCATATCATCAACTTTCAAATCGTGCATGCTGTCATTATAATCCATATCTTCCGATCCTTGTGTATAATCAAGAATATTTCCATCATCATCAATACGAACCATAGAAGAGCAAATGCATTCATCCCAATCAATATCACCTGTATTCTTATAGGTAACATCTACAACAACAACGCTCTGAGCTAAGGTTTCTTCATAAGCTTTTTCGTCAAGCGTATTTACACCGTCACCGTAACGATACCATGTGCGAATATTATCCTTAACTGTGCCGTCCGGATTTGTGTATTCACTGTAGTCAGCTGAGTTATTGAATGAATCTGTTGTAATACCGTCAAAATTATTCTGAATGCGAATGTCGTTGATAGTAGCCTCTACAGAATATGTGCCTTTTTCCTGAATTTCTTCAACTGATGTGATAGGTTCACCTATATTTGCAAGTTTAATAGATGATGTATCAACCTTTGTGACTACTTCATAATATTCAACAGGTTCTTCTGATCTCTGATTCTCTGACCAGTCCATTGCAACCTCAGTATCCCATGATTCAAGTGATAAATTTTCAAGGATCTTATCACGCTCCTCATCGGAAACATCACCCATTATATAAACCTGTGCAGCATATGGTGTATCCTTAAATGCCACCCATGCTTCATCATGCTTTTCATGAAGATCCTGACCATGACCTATAAGTATGACATTATTTCCGTTTGAATCGGTATATGAATCACTCGTTACAGCACTCTTTATACTTTCCTGAAATACATCATCGCCTGTAGGTATCTTCCAGAAAAGCACGCTTATGCCACGCATATCATCTGTATCTGCACCGTATTTCATAAGAGATGTATGCTCTGCTCCGCTATGCATTTTCATATCTTCCGGAACCCAACCTACATTCAGAGCTTTTATTTCCATAGAAGGATTTTCACCAACGTCAATTGTAATGTCACGCTGATACTTTGCAGGTTCTGTCATATATGCATTATAAATTCTTGAGCCCGCATAAACAGATGTTGGTACAGCAACTACGACAGCTGCGGCAGCTACCATGGCAAATATGCTTTTCTTGCTGAATACGGGTTTCTTATAATTTCTCTTATTATTCTTCCTCATAAGTCTTTCCTTCCTTTGCTTATAACGGTCTGAGAAAACGTGTACCTCCGCTTCCGGAGAAAATGCATCTTCTACAATCTTATCAAAATATTCATCGTCAAATGGTAAATAGTTCTTTGCCATAAGGTATGACTCCTTTCTGCTGTCTTGCGACTTTCTTTGCACGTTCATAACGCTTTCTTGCGGCCGGTTCGCTTAAATTTAAACGCTGTGCAATTTCTTTGAATGAAAGTTCATCGCAGCACCTGAGCAGCAGTATCTCACGATCAGATTCATTAAGCCCTGATAGAATATACTTTACTGCTTCTGTATTTTCCATATGTTTAATACACTCATCAACATCACTATGTTCATCTGGAATTTGTGCTGCTGTATCATCAAGTTCTGTAAAATGCTGAGAATCTTTCATATTTTTTCTGTAACGATTTATTGCAGTATTACGAATAGTTTGTACTATAAAATGCTTTGTTTCAGTCCCCTTTACATCGCCAATATCTGATTTGCAGCGCATAATAGCTACAAATGCATCATGTACCGCATCTTCAGCCTGCTGAACATTATGGAGGATAGCATAAGCAATGCGATACATAGGCTGTTCATATAGCTCGTAAAGTTCCTCAATTTTACAGCTTACTTCATCTGTCATCGTCCAAGTCACTTCCTTTCTCAGGACGTCCTATATATAATAACAAATATCAAACCTGCTTTGTGACATGAAATATAAATTTTATTCTGAAGACTACAAATCAATATAAAAAAACTGCTACAACTTGAATTTTGCAGCAGCATTATAATTTTTGATATATATTTCTATAACTAATTGCTTGTTAAGATTATATCATATATTTGAACTAATATCAAGATACGCAGAAAATAGTTTTATAGTTTTTCTTAAGAAAATAATTGACATTTTTTTGAAAATGTAATATAATAGGAAATATCAGACAGAAAAGAGGTGTGACTTATGTTTTATGCAATATGTGTATCGGCGATATGCACAACGGGGGGGGGTGAAAGCCAGCTCTTTGTTAAATTTGCACAAAAGCATAAGTAATGTAAACTTTAATAATATTTTTAAGGCGTAGTGTACCCAGAGGTATACTATGCCTTTTTTGCTGTCTGAAATTATTATTAGGAGGAAATTAAAGTATGAAAATCAAAAAGTCACTTGCTTTTATAGCAGCTTTGTCAATGCTCAGCGTTACTGGGGTAAACGCTTTTGCAGAAGAAGCTGCTGTAACTGAGATTGAAAGTTCAGCTGTTGAAATGACAACTGAAACTGCTACAGATATGGAGGAAGAGGTTGTAACTGAAACAGAGGCAACTGAAGAAGTTGCTGTTGATGGTATTGTTGAGGATGACGTTATAACTGAAGATGCAGAAGTAACTGAGCAAATGCTCCATGACAAATTTGTAAGTGAATGTGGCTCAGATTTTATTTTTATGGAGGAAACTTTTATAAACCTTAATGGAATTCCTTCCGCTATTATAAAAGTAGAAGATCCATATAAAACTACTGTTGACACATATTTAGTTACAATGGACAGTGTTAAGATGCTCAACTCTGTAATAAAAGGTGGTATGGGTTCTTCCGTATCTCATAAATCATTTACTTGTAATGGACAAGATTTTGTTGCAGAATTTGTAAAAACAATGAGTGATGCTGACTTTACAAGCTATATTACGATTTATAAGTGTGAGAAAGATGGCTCGCTTATTGCAACTAATATAAAAAGTAAAAAAATCCATTCTGCTATATATGGTGATATAGGCAACGGAACATTTGATTGGATCGGAGATCGAAATATAACAGTAGACCAGTGTATTTCTAATGATAGTAATTCAATTACACTGAAATACGAAAACAACCGTGAAAATACTTCTAAAACGGTTGTGTATGAATATGATGAATCAACAAACAGTTTCGTAGAACCTGGTTCAAACCCTGTAACACCTGAAAATCCAGATGAAGATGATATTAAATCTGCTAATGTAACTATTGGAGATAAAAAGTTTATAATAAAAACTCAATCAGGTGAAGTTATAGGTGACTATTATCCTGTAAAAATGTATTTATCAATTTACTTTGAAGATGGCACAGCTACTAATCTTCAAAATATTATAGTTAATGAAGATGTCTCATTTGGTGGTGATGGTCATTATAATGCTTATAATGTAAATAACTATTTTTCTATTGCAAACAATATAATTACAATAAAAAGCAAGGTATCAGGCGATACAAATTACTTTTTTGATAAAGTAACTAACAAATTTGTAGAAGCAACTTCAATACCTGAACCACCAGATGAAAAAACTTTTACAGTAGAAATACCGTACACATATTTTAATGTTGTAGGCTCAAATACAAGTGATACATTTAATGGTGATTTGAGAAAAAGTATGCAGGCAATTTCTGTAAAAATTACTGATTGCAATAATGGTGCAGTTAAGTCTTTAAATGGCGGCTGTAGTGCTTGTTATGATAATGAATATTTGGAAAGCATAACTCTTGAAAACGTTAAACCAGGCAAGCTCGTAATAAAAGGTACGGGTGCTGATGCACGTTCAAGTGATGATGGTTCACATATAAATGCAGGATACTATGTGGGACAAAATTGGTATACTTTTGAAATATCAGTAAATATCGATGAAAACGGCAATATCGTTACAGGTTCAACTGGCGGTAACAACTCTGGTACATCAAATAACTCAACAAGCAACACCACTGCAAATTCACCTGCAACATCCGATACAATGGCAATTCCTGCTGTTGCCGGTTCTGCTGCTCTTGTTCTTGGTGCTGTAATTTGCGTTTCTAAGAAGAGAAAGTAATTTTTAAATAACCCCTTTCCCTCGAAAATCGCCAATAAAAACCCAAACCGGCTGCAATTTATGTCATCCGGTTTGGGTTTAACTATAATATTATTATACAATAAAAAAACGACCTCATCATTGATGAAGTCGTTTGGTGCGGATAAGAGGACTTGAACCTCCACCCCCTTGCGAGGACTAGCACCTGAAGCTAGCGCGTCTGCCGATTCCGCCATATCCGCTGGTGCACCATCGGGGACTCGAACCCAGGACCCACTGATTAAGAGTCAGTTGCTC
>CANOIR010000010.1 GCA_947566125.1 uncultured Ruminococcus sp.
CCCGGTGAATCGTCAGATGCAAAGGTTCTTGCAAGGGAAGTTCAAAGGCTGGAGGTTTCCATTCAGTCTGCATTGAAACAAGATCTTTGTCCAATCGTGTTCCTTCACTATCCGCCTATTTATGGAAATTCTTATAATTGTGATATTTTAGAAGTTCTTCATAAATATAAGGTGCAGAATTGTTATTATGGTCATGTTCATGGCAAAGGTCACATTCATGCTTTTCAAGGAATGTATGAAGAAACAAGAATGGAAATGATAAGCAGTGATTATTTACATTTTATTCCGAAGAAAATAATGTAAATTTGTGATAAATGGAGAAGTGCAAAAATTCACTGGTCAAATTTTATTATATATGTTATAATAAATAAGTGTGTATTGAAGGATGCTTTTGCAAGGATAAAGTGCTTGCAAGGTTTATACTTACAATAGATTTAAATAATGGAGGAAATCAAGATGATTTTAAAGTCAAATGAAAAAACTGACATCAATATGTCCGAACTTACTGTTGAGATCGATGCTGAGTCTTTTGAAAAGGCTCTGGAGGCTGCTTACCAGTATGAAAAGAAGAATATATCTCTGCCTGGATTCCGTAAGGGCAAGGTTCCGAGAAAAATGTGTGAGAATGCATTTGGTGAAAATGTTTTCTATGAGCAGGCTATAAATATGGTTTTGAATATGGAAATGTACAGCGTTATTACTGAAGCTGGTATTGAGATCGTTGATGCTCCAAAGGTTGAGTTGCTGTCTGCTGATAGAGAAAACGGTGCAACTCTTAAGATCATATGTGTTACAAAGCCTGTAATCAATATTGCAGATTACAAGGGTATGTCTGCTCCTAAGGAAGTACGTGAAGTAACAGATGAAGATATTGACAATCAGATCAAGTCCATGCTTCAGAGAAATGCAAGAGTTGTATCTATCGATGACAGAGCTGCTCAGATGGGCGATGAAGTTGAAATAAACTTTGAAGGCTTCTTTGGTGATACAGCATTTGAAGGTGGCAAGGGCGAAAACTTCCAGCTGAAACTTGGCAGTGGTCAGTTTATTCCTGGTTTTGAAGAGCAGGTTGCTGGTCACAACATAGGCGAAGATTTTGACGTTGTTGTAACATTCCCAGAAAACTATCAGATGACAGATTATGCTGGTAAGGAAGCCGTTTTCAAGTGCCTTATCAATAGCATTTCATGTGAAGAACTTCCTGAACTTGATGATGAGTTTGTAAAGGATGCTTCTGATTTCGATACAGTTGATGAACTTAAGGCAGATATTAAAAACAAGCTGGAAGAGAATGCAAATGCTTCTGCACAGTCTGCATTTGAAAATGCTCTTATTGAATCTCTCATTGCCAAGGTTCAGGATCCTATTCCACATTGTATGTTTGAGAATCGTGCTGATACACTGATGAACAGCTTTGCTTCACAGCTCAAGCAAAACGGTCTTGATATGGATCTTTATCTTCAGTATACAGGTATGGATGCTGATGCACTTAAGGCTACTTATCTTGAAAGAGCTGAAAATGAAGTTAAACTTCGCCTGGCTCTTGAAAAGATCGCAGAGCTTGAAAATATTGAGCTTACTGATGAAGAAGTTGATGCTGAGCTTACAAAGCTTGCAGAAGAGAACAATCTTTCTCTTGACGTTGTAAAGGCTCGTATTCCTATGGATGAATTCAAGACAGATATGTTGGTAACAAAGGCTATGGATATTGTCAAAGAAACAGCAATTGTCGACAATTCCAAGAAGGAAGATAACGAAGAAGAAAAAGCTGCTGAATAATCAGCGTAAAAAGTGATAATTATAGCAAAGGGCGGACATATGTTCGCCCTGCTGTAATATTTATAAAGACGAGTAGTACCGGTATATTCCGGCAGAATTTTGTTGAATGAAGGGATGATAACCATGAGTAGTTTTATTCCATACGTTGTTGAACAGTCAGGAAGAGGAGAACGTTCATATGATATTTTTTCACGTCTTCTCAATGATCGTATTATAATGCTTTGCGATCAGGTAACAGATGCTTCTGCAAGTGTTGTAATTGCACAACTTTTGTATTTGGAAAGTCAGGATGCTGAAAAAGACATTTCACTTTATATAAATAGTCCTGGTGGTTCATGTACAGCTGGAATGGCAATTTACGATACAATGAACTATATTAAGTGTGATGTGTCAACCATATGTATTGGTATGGCTGCATCAATGGGTGCGTTCTTGCTGTCATCAGGTGCTAAGGGAAAGAGAATTGCTTTACCTAGCAGCGAAATTATGATACATCAGCCGCTTATTTCAGGTGGCTTGTCAGGTCAGTGTACTGATATTAAGATTCATTCTGACCATTTGGTAAGAACACGTCAGCGACTCAATGAAATTCTTGCTGCTAATACAGGCAAGAGCCTTGAGCAGATAGAGATCGATACCGAGAGAGATAATTATATGTATGCTGATGAGGCTAAGGAGTATGGTCTGATTGACAAAGTTATCGTAAACAGATAAGGAGCAGATATGGAAGAAAATTCATTAAAACAATGCAATTTTTGCGGCAGATCCGAGGAAATGACAAATAGTATGTTTTCCGCTGGAAATGTTAATATCTGTGACAGATGTATTTGTTATTGTTATGATATGCTTGAAAGCAACGGTCTTACTGCGGAGTACAAGGCAGAGAAGAAGAGAAAAGGATCAAAGAAGCCGGAAAGTGTAAAACTTTTAAAACCTGTTGAAATAAAGAAAGTTCTGGATGAATATGTTATTGGTCAGGACAATGCTAAGATGGCTCTTTCTGTTTCAGTGTATAATCATTACAAAAGAATCATGAATCAGGATAATGGTGATGATGTAGAACTTCAGAAGAGTAATATTCTTATGCTTGGACCTACAGGTGTCGGAAAGACTTTTCTTGCACAGACGCTTGCCAGAATACTGGATGTTCCATTTGCAATCGCAGATGCTACTACAATTACAGAAGCTGGTTATGTTGGTGATGATGTGGAAAACGTTCTTGTACGTTTACTTCAAGCAGCTGATTTTAATGTTGAAGCTGCGGAGCGTGGAATAATTTATATTGATGAAATAGATAAGATCGCACGTAAGTCTGAAAACACATCTCTTACAAGAGATGTAAGCGGTGAAGGCGTACAGCAGGCATTACTCAAGATTATTGAAGGTACGGTGTCAAATGTTCCTCCTCAGGGCGGAAGAAAGCATCCTAATCAAGAGTTTATTCATGTGAATACAAAGAACATTCTCTTTATATGCGGCGGTGCATTTGATGGACTTGAGAAGCTTATACAAAAGAGAATGACACCATCTTCGTTGGGATTTGGAGCTGAGATCTCAAACAAGAGAGAGGAACAGGCTAATATTTTCCGCAAGGTTACTTCTCACGACCTTGTTAAATTTGGTTTAGTTCCCGAGCTTGTGGGCAGACTTCCTATTATCACTACACTTGATGACCTTGATGAAAATGCTCTTGTAAGAATACTTACAGAGCCTAAGAACGCTCTTATAAAGCAGTATAAGAAGCTTTTTAATTATGATAATATAGAACTCGTTATTGAAGAAGAGGCTCTTAAATGCATTGCTGAAAAGGCTATAGAGCGTAAGACAGGTGCAAGAGGCCTTCGTGGTATTATTGAAGATATACTCATGGAAACTATGTATAATGTGCCTTCTTCCGAGAATGCAAAAAAAGTTGTTGTAACTAAAGAGTGTATTGAAAATGGTACTGCTCCGATAGTTTATGATGAATTGGGAAACGTTATTTGATTTCTTAATTCTATTTAAATAAAAATAAGGCTTTCTACTTATGTAAAGTGCATAGTAGAAAGCCTTATTTATATTATGTAGAGAGTGTATTATAGATTGCTATTTATTCTTAGCAGATATATTCTTAGTCTACAGTTACGATCTCACCCATAAGATCACGGGAAGCACTGATAGCATTTGATTCATCTGTATCAATATGCATTGCAGTTGCGTAGCTTGCAGAAACACGGCAAACAACATCGCCGAGAATAGCCTTTCTTCCGTCTGTATCAACTTTTACCCATACAACGTCCTTATCCTTAACGCCCATTTCTGCTGCGTCTTCAGGAGTCAGGTGAATGTGACGCTTTGCAACGATAACGCCTTCGCTTATTTCGATTTCACCACATGGACCAACGATTTTGCACGCACCTGAACCAGTAACATCGCCAGACTCACGAATAGGAGCTGAAATGCCGATAGAACGTGCATCTGTTGCGGAAAGTTCAACCTGTGTAGCGTTTCTGAATGGACCTAAAATAGAAACATTTGGCATTTCCTTTTTAGGGCCGATAACTGTTACTCTTTCTTCACTGGCAAACTGACCAGGCTGAGAAAGCATTTTCTTGACAGTAAGTTCCTTGCCTTCGCCGAACAGTACTGCGAAATGTTCCGCAGTAAGATGTACATGTCTAGCAGATGTTTCAACTATAAATTTTTTTGACATGAGAATTACCTCCAATATATTTTAGAAATTATCCTTATTAAAGTGATTATAATTAGAATAAATTCTTACTTGCAATTATTATTTTACTACATTCTGCCCTTTTCGTCAATAGTTTTCTTGAATTTAACATTAAAGTAATGCCATACAAAAACCTGATTAAAATTTTTGTACGGCATTTTTAGTTTTTAGTTTTGTATGAATATTGCCAATATTGCTATAAGCATATGGAAAGCAGCAGCAGTTACAAGTAAAGGTGATGTAAGAGCAATACGCATACCTCTGTAACTTTGACGTATTGTATTTGCCGGTAATCTTGATTTTCTTAGTTCCATGATCCAGAATACCATTCCCACAATTGCTATGATGTAATATATTATTTCTGTAATAATCATAGTTGCTGTGCCGAGACTATTATCAGGCATTGCAGTGAATATCCAATTCATAAAGAATGCTAATGTATTTACTGCCATATGAACAAGAATAGACGGTATGAGTGAATTATGTTTTACAACTATTCGTCCCATGAATATACCAACTGGTACTGCCAGGAGAAACTGTGCAATGTTTTCATGAGCAAGACCAAAAAGTACTGCACTTGCTATGATTCCAAATCGCTGACTTACACGGGAGAGATTTTTCATAACAAAACCTCTGTATAAAAGTTCTTCAGTTATAGGAGCAACAATGCATGAATACAAAGCCGTTGCAATTATAGCTTTAGCACCTAAATAATTATCTATATCAGCTGTATAGTCATTGATTCCGCCTGACTGCATTATAGATTGTACTATTGCATATAAAATGTTTGTTGTCGCTTGAATAAATATTCCTATAAACATATATTTTGCAAGCTGAGATTTTTTTGTATTTACAGGTCGGAAATATGATCGAATACGTATTCCGGTAAGACGGCTCCCCACAATAGCTGGTATAAGATTTATAAAAAGGAACAAAAGACCATTTAGTGCTATTAAAATTGATGAGCTGTTATTTATATAATATTCAGCATCTGCAAGCTCACCATAGTCAAAAGTTCCCGACATTATAAATTCCAGTAATAAGGAAATAATTATGAATACGATATTCACACCTACTGCTCCTGCCAGCAGTCCAAGGCCTGCAATGTTGAAATAGTATCTTATATTTTTACGTTCATTTTTTTCTGGAATTAAAGGAAGCTGGTAACCATCCTCATTTATACGATTATTTATGTCGTTGTAATTTGTACGATAAGCACAGTTTTCAGTTGGATTATCAAACGGATCATATGGATTTAATTTTATACTTGCCATAGTATATTTATTCACTCCTAAAATTAAGATTAAAGATTATAAGATCAATAATATTATATCATACTTTTTTATGTTCGTAAACAGGTATTTGAAAAAAATTCATTATGATAGCACCTTAAACCGTTCTTTACTATAGACAAACATATAAAAATATGATATAATATCTTTAACATCACATTTTTATATGAAAGGAGTCGCTTTTGTTATGTACCATGAGAAATCATGCGGAGCAATAGTATATAGGAAATTTCACGGAAACACTGAGATACTTCTTATAAAACACATCAACAGCGGGCATTGGTCTTTTCCAAAGGGTCATGTAGAAGGAAATGAAACTGAAATAGAAACAGCTCTTCGTGAAATTAAAGAGGAAACTGCTCTTGATGTACTTATTGATCCCACATTTCGTGAAACTGTTTCTTACTATCCTAAACGTGATACTATAAAAACAGTTGTTTATTTTATTGCACGTGCAAAGAATTATAATTTTACTCCTCAGGCTGAGGAGATCGCCGATATACGTTGGGTAGATATTGGCTATGCGTCTAATATACTTTCTTATGATAATGATAAGCATATTGTCAGTAAAGCAAAAGCGGCAATAGTTTAGGCAAGAATATATCAGAGAAAAATCTTTGATGTTTTTGTTGTTATATCCAATTTTCATAAAAATAAAACGAGCTGGCGACAGCTCGTTTTATTTTTATCAGTTATTCATCAGTTTGCTGTAACAGGAAGACTTGAAATCTGATTAGCAATACGCTTCATAAGAGCTGTTGCGTCATTTCCATTGATTTCACCATCGATAAAGCATTCAGCGTTTTTCTCTTGATTCTCATTAAGTGTAGTAGAACCAGCAATAAACTTGTTCAAATATACAAGATCGATCATTGACAGAGTTTTGTCAAGGTTTAAATCACCCGGTATAACATCACCAGGGTTTTCATTGCTTGTAGTATTAGTTGTAGTAGTTGTTGTTGTGGTGGTAGTAGTATCAGTTGTTGTTTCACTTGATGATGTTGTTGTGATTGTTGTTTCTGTGGTGGTAGTAGCTGTTGTAGTTGTTGTCTGAATTGGATAAATACCATCTATTATTGAATAATATGATGGCTTAGCAGTATAGTCACCATTGAACAGCAATGGACATCTATTTGCTCTCCAGCTTGTTTCATCTGTTATACCCCAGAATACTACAGCAGAAATACTATCAGCATATTTTACACAAGCATCAAGAATATCGCTGTAAATCTGAGCCTGCTTTTCAAATCCTGCTTCTGATGTATCGTTTGTTGTAATATCAAGTTCGGTTACCTGGATGTCAAGACCTGTGGAAGCAAACTTAGCAAGTGCCTTTTCATATGCAGAGGCTGTAGGGAAACCAACATCAAGGTGTGACTGCATACCGATACCATCGATCAAATTCTTTTCCTTAAGCTTCATAGCCATATCATATATAGCCTGAGTTTTTTGTGGCATATATTCATTAAAATCGTTGTAGTAAAGCTTACAGCCTTCAGGTGCATACTCTCTTGCAAATTGGAAAGCAGCTTCAATATATGAATCATCGCCGAATATCTGCATCCATGGTGAGGTCTGCTGACTGCCGTTATTAGCACCTGGATCACGCAGTGAACCATTATCCAAATAGCATTCATTTACAACGTCATAAGCGTAAAATTCTACTGTAGGATATTCTTCCTTAAGTGCTGCAAAAACGTTTTTAATGTAATTTTCCAAACGCTCAAGCATTACTTCCTTAGAAGCCCATTCACCATTTGCTTCGTAATTTTCTCTGAAGAACCAATCAGGTGTTTGCTGATGCCATACAAATACGTGACCCCTCATAGGAATGTTATTGTCACGGCAGAAATTAAGAATACTTCTTGCATTATTAAGAGTTACCTGAGGATTAGTATTACTTCCAGAAGCGATGGTTGCATTGTAATCAAGAACTGAATCAGGTTTTAATTCATTACCTGCTGTAAGGCTGTTATAATGCTTTTTAATAAGATTTTTTGTTGTTTCAGGAGCGAGTTCAGATGCAGTTGCTGCACAGCCTATTTTAAAGTAATTTGCATACACATCTTTAAGAGATGGTATATCTTCCTGAATATCGTGTACTGCTGCCTGTTTAAATACAAAGTCATCTATATAAATATTAGCTGTATCAGAACATTCAAAGTATATATAAACATTAGTAACGTCATCAGAGAAGCTTACCTTTACATCTGAAAATTCCATCCAACCATCGCCACCTTTAGAGGCAAGATTAGAGTAATGTCTTTCTCCGCCTGCATCAGTATACTCCATGCTAAGGTTTATTGTATTATACCATTCTGCACATACCCACGCACTTACAGTATATTCAATTCCTGGTTCATAATCATTGCTAAGCAGATACTGAGGACCGTTCCAGCCCTTTTCTCTTCCACTTATGCACATGGAACTTGTACCGGAATGAGCCTTTGCAGTTGAAGTTTCAATAACTTCAACACCGCCTCTGCCTGTAAAAGCACTTACATCGCCGCTTTCAAAATCGTTTGAGTACAGAACCTTTGCGTCTGTAGCAGCATCAGCCTGTGCATTGCTGAAAAATCCCGGGACTATTGCTGTGGACAACATTACCGCACTAAGTATTCCGGCTACAGCATTGTTTTTTTTCATGAATAAAACCTCCATTTTTTAATTTGTTTTTTATTTATAAACGAACTTTATTTTATTTTACAATATAAATCTCATATTGTCAATAGCTATGAAAAAAGAATAGTATATTTTGTATAATTTAATGCAAATCAAAAGTAAAATAAAGACTTTCTGATATGATTTATTCATTAACAGAAAGTCTATTTTAATATTTACTTATAAATTATTATATTAATCTTTTTCTGCCGCAAATTTTTCCCACAATGCATGAAATAACAAACACTGCTATGTTTGCTGCTACGATCGTAGGACCTACAGGTGCACCTGTAAGTACGGCTATAATTATTCCTGTAAAAGCACAAACCAATGATATAACAGCAGAAGAAATTATTACTCTGCGGAAACTACCAAATATTCTCATAGCTGATAAAGCAGGACATATTATAAGCGCAGATATAAGAAGTGAACCCACAAGGTTCATTGCAAGTACTATTATAATGGCTGTAATAACGGCAATTATAAGATTGTACACAGATGCACGAGTACCGGTTGCACAAGCAAATGTTTCATCAAATGTAACTGAAAATATTTTATTGTAGAGCAGCAAAAATGCACCTATAACCAGAATAGACATTATAATACAGATCCATACATCAACAGAAGAAAGCGTTAGTATCGAAGTACCGCCAAATAATGTACTGCATACATCACCTGATATATTAGCAGAAGAGGAAAATGTACTTAAAAGCAAATATCCTATTGCAAGAGCACCTACAGAAATAAGTGCAATGGCGGCATCGCCTTTTATTTTTGTATTTTGTCCTGTCATAAGCAGCAGAATTGCACTTACTACAGTTATGGGCAAAACTACTATCATTTCATTGGATATTCCCAGTACACCGGATATTGCCAATGCACCAAATGCAACGTGTGAGAGTCCATCACCTATAAATGAAAATCGTTTTAGTACCAGTGTAACTCCAAGCAGTGATGAACATAGTGCTATAAGCAGTCCAACAAGAAGTGCATACCTTACAAATGGATATGAAAAATAAAATGTCAGTGTTTCAAAAAAATCAGTCATTTTCATAACCTCCTGAAGGTGACATAAATGCTCTATATATATCACTCTTTAAATAATTTTCCTTTTTTCCAAAGAACAGCTGTTCCTGACCAAGATGCAGTATGTGACTTGCATATTTTACCGCTGCACTTATATCATGAGATACCATTATAATAGTAATACCGTCTTCACGTCCCATTTTTGCTACCAATTCATACATTTCCAATGATGCTCTTGGGTCAAGACCTGTTACGGGTTCATCAAGAAGCAGCATTTTTTGAGTGGCACAAAGTGCTCTTGCAAGAAGTACACGCTGTTGCTGACCACCTGACAGATTTCTGTAGCATTTATTTTTCAGATTGCATATTCCCAACTTTTTCATATTATTATGAGCAATGATCTTTTCCTTGCGGTTATAAAACGGACGCATACCACATCGGCTCAGACAGCCTGAAAGAACTATTTCCATTGCTGAAGCAGGGAAGTCCTTTTGCAGTTCTGTTTGCTGCGGCAAATATCCGATCTCCCTTTGCAAAAGTCCATCTCCAAATTTAATTTTTCCTGATATAGGCGATTTTAGTTGCAGAAGAGTTTTTATAAGTGTACTTTTACCACTCCCGTTTTCACCAACAACGCAAAGATAATCACCTCTATTTATAGAGAAGTTCAGATTCTTTGTAATTACATTTCCTTCATATCCAAGACTAACATTTTCGCATGTAAGTTGAGTACACATATTAACTCAAAGCCTCCATAAGTACGTCAAGATTCTTTTTCATTATAGATAAATACGTTTTTCCGTTTTTAATATCTTCCTTTTTTACTATCTGCATGGAATCAAGTGTTAGAATCTGTTGATTTTTATATTTTGTATTTGAAATAATTGCATCAGCAATATTGCAGTCAGAATTTTCTATTGTAATAACATAAGGAAGTTCTTGGTCGTCAATCTCTTTCGCAAGACTTACAACTGTTTCAAAGCTTGCATCTGTTTCAGACGAACAGCCGGGAAATGCAGCATCATAATCTATATCATAGTCTTCCATAAGATAAACAAATGGAAATCTATCTGCAAAAAGCACGCTGTTTCTCTTTGCATTTAAAAGTTTTTTCTCAAATTCATTGTCCATTGAATTAAGTTTTGAGATATATTCTTCTGCATTTTTTTGGTAAATATTGGCATTGCTGTCATCAGATTCAGAAATTACATCTGCTATTCCATTGCAAAAGGTAACAGCATTTTTAACAGAAAGCCAAACGTGTTCATCGAAAGATTCTTCACTTTCATTTTCATGTTCATGTTCGCTTTCTAAAACTTCCGGTTCATCTAAAAGATCGTCGTTTATCATATCAGCAAGTCTTACAACACGCATATTTTTATTATTATCAGAATTTTTAAGTGTGTCTTCTACCCATTTATCAGATTCTCCGCCAACATATATAAATACATCGCATGACAAAATATTTACAATATCATCAGTGCTGGGCTGATAACTATGGTAGTCAGTACCGTTATCATCAAGCAGTGTAATATTCACATTATCAGAGCCATGTGTAATTTCTTTTACCCAGTCGTACTGTGGAAAATTTGTACATACTACATTTAATTTATCTGAATTATCCGAATTTGTATTATTGCCGCCGGATGCACATCCGCTAAAAAGCATAAGACACATTAAAACTGGTGCAAGTTTAAATTTCATAATGTATTTACCTCCGCTAAAATTGAAGATGAAACTGAAAATGATTCTCATATTTATTATACACACACAAAGTATGCTTGTCAAGAGAAATCGCACAAACATTTAAAAAAACACGTAAAAAACAGGCATGAAATTTTGTAAAACGGTTGAAAATGATAAAAATATATGGTATAATAAAAAATTATGTAACAGATATTTTATAATGCTGAATATATATAAGATTTGAAAGGCGGTTATTGCTTTGAATATTTTGGTTGTAGGCTGCGGAAAAGTGGGACAAGCTATTGTTGAGCTGCTTTCCGATGAAGGCGATAACATTACTGTAATTGATATTGATGAAAAAAAAGTCAATGAAACTTCTCAGAAATATGATATTATGGGTGTTGTTGGGAATGGTGCAACCCACAACATCCAACTGGAAGCGGGTATTGAACATACAGAACTTATGATCGCTGTAACTGGTTCTGATGAATTGAATCTGCTTTGCTGTCTTGTTGCAAAGAAAGCCAGCAAATGTAAAACAATTGCCCGTGTAAGAAATCCAGAGTACAATAAGGATACGCCATATCTTCAGGAAGAACTTCGTCTTGCTATGGTAATAAATCCTGAATTTGCGGCAGCAAGTGAAATAGCACGTGTTATTAGATTTCCATCAGCTGTAAAAATTGATACATTTGCCAAAGAAAAACTTGAACTTCTTAAATTCAAACTTCCAAATAATTCTATTTTGACTGATTACTCAGTAAAAGAAATAAGTACAAAATTAAAGTGTGACGTTCTTGTTTGTATGATAGAACGTGGAGATGAAGCTATTATTCCGGGTGGTGATATGAATTTCCAAAACGGAGATATGATTTCCATTGCTGCTGCACCTCAAAATGTAAATCATTTCTTTAAAAAAATAAATTATCACTCAAATCAGGTCAAAAATGTAATGATTGCCGGTGGTGGCAATATTGCGTACTATTTAAGCAAGATATTATTCAAATCCGGTATAGCTGTTAAAATAATTGAAAAGAATGAACGCAGATGTGAAGAGCTTTGTGTTGACCTTCCAAAAGCAAATATTATATATGGTGACGCATCGGAAAACGAAACATTGCTTGAAGAGGGCATTGATAATACTGGTGCATTTGTGGCACTTACAAATTTGGATGAAGAAAATATACTTTTGTCACTTTTTGCACACAGCAGAATGAATGGTAAAATTATAACTAAAGTAAACAGAATTGAGTATGATGAAATTATTCGGAAGCTTGATCTGGATTCTATTGTAAACCCAAAGCATATTACAGCAGAATGTATAGTAAGTTTTGTGCGTGCTATGAAAAATTCTATGGGAAGCAATGTTGAAACACTTTACAGTCTTAGCAAGGGAAAAGTTGAAGCTGCTGAATTTGTTATACGTGAAAAGTCACCAATTCTTAACGTTATGCTGCAGCAGCTTAAATTCAAGCCGAATGTACTCATATCCTGTATTGTTCGTGATAACAAAGTAATTATACCACGTGGGCAGGATGTAATTCAGCTTGGCGACTCTGTTATTGTTGTATCACGTCATCTTAGACTGCATGATATATGTGACATTTTGGAATAGTGAGGAAAAAATATGAACTTTGCTATGATTTTCGTTTTATTAGGCTGGGTTTCTTGTTTTAATGCAATTTTTATGCTTTTGCCTGCTCTTGTTGGTGTTGTTTTTCAAGAAACTGCAAGTTATTCATTTTTTATTTCATCACTCATTTCACTTATTATTGGTCTGCTTCTGCTTAAGTTTATAAAGCCTAAAAAAAAGACTCTCTATTCAAGAGAGGGATTTGTTATTGTATCACTTAGCTGGATTATAATGAGTACACTTGGTGCATTGCCTTTGTTTTTATCAGATTCTATTCCTAATTTTATTGATGCTTTATTTGAGTCAGTATCTGGTTTTACTACGACAGGTGCGAGCATAGTTACTTCTGTTGAAGATCTGCCAAAATGCTGTCTTTTCTGGAGAAGTTTTACACATTGGATCGGCGGAATGGGTGTGCTTGTATTTATTATGGCGTTTCTTCCGCTTTCGGGTGCTGGCAATATGAATCTTATGAAGGCAGAAAGCCCGGGTCCTATGGTTGGCAAGCTTGTACCACGTGTTAGAAGTACAGCACTTATTTTATATGCTATGTATTTTGGGCTGACTGTATTGGAATTTATATGTCTTTTAATTGCAAAAATGCCTGTTTTTGAAGCTATAAATACTTCCTTTGCAACAGCCGGCACTGGTGGATTTGGTTTTCTTAATGACAGTATGGCAAGTGTTTCACCAGCAATACAAATAATTATAACTGTATTTATGATTCTTTTTGGTGTAAACTTTAGTGCATATTTTCTCATGCTTTATGGACGTTGGAAGGATGCTCTTCGTATATCTGAAGTATGGGTATATTTTTCAATAATTGCTGTTTCATCTATTGCCATTATGTTTAATATACGCAGTATGTATGATTCTATAGGAGATGCGGCACTTAATGCAACGTTTACAGTAGGCTCAATAATTACAACAACAGGATTTTCCACAGCAGATTTTAATGAGTGGCCTGAATTTTCACGAACGATATTGCTTATTCTTATGTTTATAGGCGCTTGTGCAGGAAGCACTGGCGGTGGAATAAAGGTATCACGTATTATAATTATGTTTAAAACCACAATTAAAGAAATAAGAATGCTTATTCATCCAAAACTTGTAAAAAAAATAAAGATGAATGGCCATGAGATAAACCATGATGTAGTAAGTTCTTTAAATATATATTTAATAGTATATATATTTATATTTGCATTTTCAGTACTTATAATTTCTGCTGAAGGTCATGATTTTATAACTAATTTCAGTTCGGTTGCAGCTACACTTAATAATATAGGTCCAGGTCTTGAACTTGCAGGGCCTTCACAAAATTTTGCATTTTTCTCTGTACCTTCAAAAGTTGTGCTTATATTTGATATGCTTGCTGGACGTCTTGAACTTTTCCCAATGATACTACTGTTTTCACCTATAACATGGAAAAAGTAATTTTGTAACTTTAATAATTTTTTGATTCTGCAACAATCACTCCGGTATATCATAATATATTACGGAGGTGTTTTATGAAATCATATTTAAATAAAAATAATTCAGCTATTGCTGTAATAAATGGTTCTGAAAAATATCCTGATTTAAAAGGTTACGCATATTTTACAGAAACAGATGATGGAACAGCGGTATCTATTGCAGTGAGAGGTCTGCCTACAGATAATTCTATGTGTGGCTCAGATATTTTTGCAGTTCATATTCACGATGGCGGTTCATGTACTGGAAATCCGGAAGATTTATTTGCCGATACAAAAGGTCATTTTAATCCTTATAAATGTGAACATCCATTTCATGCAGGTGATATGCCGACTTTATTTACGGCAGGGAAAAAAGCTTCAGCAGCATTTCTTACGGATAGATTTGTGCCGAGCGAGATAGTTGGAAAAACTATTGTGATACACAAAAGTTATGATGATATGCATACGCAGCCATCAGGTGCATCAGGTGAGAAGATTGCCTGCGGTGAAATAAAAGCTGTGATGTAAACTATTTTTTATAATAAAGTTTTATTTAATAAACATCCCTTGACAAAGCTTGGGATGTTTATTTGTTTCTGATATTAAACAAAAAAATCCCACCACATAAATATGTGATGGGATATAGAAACATATTTTTATAGATTTTAAATCGTATCGAAAAAATAATGCAAATTAAATGCTTGCTAATGTCATAGCATTAGAAAATGAGACGTTGTCCATCATAAAGAATTTTAGTAAATTGAATGCTTTAATGTAAGGAGAATTATTGGAAAAAGCAGAGCTAATATCAGCATATTGACACTTTGTGCGATGTGCCATCAATTCCAGTTCTTTGTTCAGCTCATGCGGACAAACATTAGGGTCATTTTCACAAATAGATACAATTACGATACTGCAGTGCTTATCAGTTGCTCTTAATTTTGAAATGATTTTTTCATATTCATTTATAATATCAGGGATTGTGTGGCTTCCTTGTTCAAGATCAATTTCGCCAAGCTGTAATAAAACCTTTTGAGGTGAAAGCTTAATAACGCAATCATCAATCAGTTTTTCAGCGTTAAATATAGATATGCCAGCAAGACTTCTGTTATAGATGTCGCTTTCAATATTAAATGCCTGTTTCAGTTCATAGACAGGTATATTCTTTGCAAATGAAGAACCAAATAAAACGATGCCATTTGATTTTGCAATTTTGTTTAATTCGCAAAAGTTTTCAGCTTCTCTTTCATACATTTCAATATTATTTTCCATCTAATATCGCTCCCTTTGTATATACATTTCAATACACACATTTTAAATAAATATACTCATTAAATATAATCGTTGTTTTGCAACAGTTATAGTATAATTCAAAAATGCAAATTTGACAATCCATCTGAAAATAATGAATTTATTTTTACTTTAGACTTAATTTCTTTACTTACAAAAGCTGTTTCTTCAGAAGTTATATATTTTCAAAAAGAACAAAATATGCTATACTATAATTAAATAGTTAGATAGTTAGAAGGTAATGAAATGAAAAAATCAAGACCAATAAAAAAAATACAACAAGAAATCCTGAGGATTTTAATTGTTTTAGTATCTATCATGACAATTCTTATTTCCATAATCAGTATTGTTGCAAATGTAAAATCCGAAAGTAAAAGGATTGACCAAAATCTTGAAAATATAGCACAAGCAATCGCACGTTCCCAAATCGTACAAGAGGAGATCGCTTTTGATAATACACAACAATCTAAATCTGTAATGAATTCATATCTTGAATCATTGGAAGAGTCGCTTATTAATATTGATATAATATCTGTAATAGGCAATGACAGAATAAGAAGGTATCATTCAAATGATGAGCTTATCGGTACGGTTTATGATGGTACGATGCCAGTATTTCAAAACCATGATGATTTTATTTACGTAACAAGTGATGTCGGACCATCCGGTTCACAACGCCGTGCATATGCGGCTATATATGATGCGGATGGAAACTATTTAGGTTTTGTTCTTGCAGTTATGCTTCAGCAAAACATTCATCGAATTATTTTATATACAGTTGCTATTCATCTGACTTGTGCGGCTGCTGTAATATTTTGTGCGGTTATTCTTTCCAAGTATTTATCAAAAAAAATCAAGAGCTTACTTCTTGGATACGAACCTGATACTTTTAGTGCTATGTTTAGTGTAAGAGAAAATATTTTGGAATCGCTTGATGAAGGTATAATTGCTGTAGATACAGATGAAAAAATCATTTTTATCAATAAAGCTGCCAAAAATATACTTCACATCCAGACAAAACAAATTGAAGGTTATAAAATTGATGAGCTTTCCAATGTATTATCAATAAAAAATACACTTACTTCAGGCGAAAAGTATTTAGGAATATTGATTCACCCAAAGCAAGATGCTGAGGTACTTGTGGATCTGATACCAGTTGTTGAACAAGATTCTATTGTAGGTGCATTATGTATTCTTCGTGATAGAACGGAATATACAAAAATGATGGAGGATCTTTCGGGTGTACGCTATATGGTAGAGTCTATGCGTGCAAATAATCATGACTTTATAAATAAGCTTCATGTTATTCTTGGATTGCTCCAAATGGGAAATGTAAAAGAAGCCAGTGAATACATTTCAAATATTACTGCAATTCAGCAAACTTTGATTCATAGCATCATGAAGAATATTGAAGATCCTTCTGTTGCTGCATTATTGATAGGAAAATATGCTCGTGCTGCTGAATTAAATATACGATTTACTCTTAAAAGCGGAAGTAAAATGTCACGAAATGATATTTCGATTATGTCGGGGGATTTAGTAACTATTATTGGCAATCTTCTTGATAATGCAATGGATTCTATGAATCATAATACAGATCTTCCTAAAGAATTATCAGTGGGAATTTTTACAAAACCTCATGCTATGATCATTAGTGTTGATGACACTGGAATGGGCATCACTCCTGAAAATCAGAAATTGATTTTTGAAAATGGATTTTCTACTAAAGGAGAAAATCGAGGGACAGGATTGTTTGTTGTAAATGATCTAATTCGTAAATATGGTGGATCGATTTCAATGGAATCGGAACCGGGTGCTGGTACATCGTTTACAATAACTTTAACAGATGAAAGGTGAGAGAAAAATGTATGAAGTTTTAATAGTAGAAGATGATCCAATGGTTGCAATGATAAACAAGCAATATGTTAATCAAAATCCTAATTTTCATGTTGCGTGTGTTTGTCGTGACGGTGATACTGCAATGAAATATCTTACTCAGTATACAGTTCATCTTGTTATCCTTGATCTGTATATGCCGAATAAAGATGGTCTTGCGCTGCTTCGTGAGATAAGAGAAAGAGAAATCCCTGTTTCTGTGATTATGGTGACTGCTGCTAACGATAGTGCTTCTATAGAAGAAGCTTTAAGACTTGGAATCGTTGATTATTTAGTAAAGCCATTTTTCAACGATCGTTTTCAAAAAGCACTTGATACATTTATTAGCAGAGAAAATACTTTTCATAACATATCATCATTTGACCAACAGCATATTGATGCTATTATAGCAGGGACATCTACAAAGGTTGAGTACCAATTGCCAAAAGGAATACAGGAGCAAACATTGGAAACCATTTGTATTTTTTTGGAAAGTAAAGGAACTACGGAATTTACCGCAGAAGATATTGCCGACAAGGTTGGATTATCTCGTGTAACAGTACGCCGATATATGAACTACTTACTTGAAAAGGGACGCATTGTGGGACATATGAATTATGAAACTGGCGGACGTCCCTCTATGTTGTACAGATGGAATGGATAAGAGTATTTGATTTATTATATAGTAGGTGACATTAGTGAGAAATTCATTTTTCTTAATCATAATGGCTGGAATTATATGCTTGACGGCTTGTGGAAAGCAGGATAATTATGAAACTCAAAGCAGATCTTTATTCGCTATGGATACGTATATGAATATCACAACATATGGTGAAAATACTGAATCAGCTTTAAATAAAGCAGAAGAACAGATAAAGGAACTTGAAAAAAAGTGGTCTGTTACAAATGATAAGAGTGAGGTTTATGCTGTCAATCACAGTGGCGGAAGCAGTGTTTCAGTTAGCAAAGAAACTGCTGATTTACTTTCATTTTCTCTTGATATTTCCAGAATAACAGATGGAGCTTTTGATCCTACTATTTATCCAATTCTTACTGCATGGGGGTTTACCGAAAGTGAATATCGGATTCCCAGTGAAACAGAACTTATATCTTTGCTGAAAAATACAGGTTATGAAAAAGTAAAGCTAAGTGGCAATTATATCACCATTCCAAATGAGATGCAAATTGACTTTGGAGCAGTTGGCAAGGGCTATACAGGAGATTTGATTACAGAAACTTTAAAAGAAAATGGCGTAACATCTGCCTTATTGGATCTAGGCGGAAATATTCAGGTTATTGGCTCAAAACCCGATGGAGCAAAGTGGAGGCTTGGAATTAGAGATCCTTTTGAAGAAGGACATTTTGCCACGCTGGAAGTTTCGGATTGTGCGGTTGTTACTTCCGGTGGTTATGAACGTTATTTTGTAGGCGATGATGGTGAAACTTATTGGCATATTATTGACCCTAAGACTGGCAAGCCTGCACATAGCGGTTTGATAACGGTAACAATTGTTGGAGAAGAAGGAAAGCTTTGTGATGCATTTTCAACTTCAATTTTTGTAATGGGACTTGATAAGGCGAAGAAGCTATGGAAACAGCGTGATGATTTTGAAATGATACTTGTTGACGAAAACGGCAAAGTCTATTTGACAGAAGGCATAAAAGACAGCTTTTTTTTGAATCAAATGCATGAAAATATGCAAATTGAAGTGATACGGCGATAGATTCAAATTATACTGTGAATTCTATGATATGAATAACATACATTATTTATATTGATTTTATATTGAAAGCTCTGCAAATTATCCCAGAAAACATACCAATTATCCCAAGCACTTGAAATTCAGCATTATTTTATGATAAAATAATATAGCAACATTGTAACAAATGCTGCTATACCAACTTCTTAAATATATTAGTTATATGTTTAAACATTAGTTTTGATGATGTCGGTTATAATCGAAACTTTAGTTTTATATGCTTGATAGTATGATAACTTTGATACATATATTTAGTCAGTATAATTAATTTATTTGAAGTTGGTATATAAAATATTACAATGCGAGCAATCAAGATATTGTTTTTGTAATATTTGATTTTAAATATGAAAATACCGTCTGTAACATTTAAGCGAGTTACAGACGGTTTATTTTGTTATTAGAACAAGCTTATATATTATTTAATAGCCACTGTTCTTTTGTCATTAAATTAACATGACCAATGCGTACTTCATTCATTAGCGGAACGTTTAAATCATTTGTTGTGAATTGATAAATAAAACCAAGCTTTTCCTGAACACGCTTTGATTTTGTATTGCCGTCATAATAGGCACACCAAATTTTATTCATATTCAAGTTTTCAAAACCATATCTCATAATCTCTTTTGCAGCTTCCGGAATGTATCCGTTACCCCAAAATGGTTTTCCTATTCAATAGCCGAGTTCACATTCATCATCTTTATCCGTCAAATCTGTAGCTCCGTTTAAATGCAAGCCTATACTGCCAATTGCCTTATTATCTTCTTTCAAACAAACAGCATATGTTTCAGAAGCTGATAAAACATTTTTTATAATATCAAGGCTGTTTTCTATACTTGTATGTACCGGCCAGCCAGCGATTGGACCTATATCAGGGTCTTTCGCATAATAATATAAATCTTCAGCATCTGATTCTTCCCACGGACGAATGATTAAACGTTTTGTTTTTAATATCATTTTATATTAATCCTTTTTATTTTGATTTTAACTCTGCGAGTTTTTCTTTAAGTGCAATATAACCCTTTTCAGTATCGCTTATATTAGTTACAGTCTTTTCCATAGGGCAAATATCTGTTCCGCTGCGATTTATGATTTTTTTAGTAAGTGTTTCGTAGCTGTATGAGATTCCATGTTCTTCCAAAAATAATTTTGCAGCTTCTGACATAACTTCTCCGTAAACTGAAACTATTCCGGCTTTAACAAAAAGAATTGCAGCCGCTTTGCCAACTATAATATCAGCAGCAGAATAGCCGGATAAATCTTTTTTCTCTGCAATGAATTTCATCATTGGACTAATGCCCTTTGAGTCGTCAGTAAAATATTCGCCGTTTTTGCATAAACAAATCGAATGACCTTCAAGGTTTTTAATAGCGATTTCAATATCAGTCATTGTTTTTATCCTTTATCATAAGTTTTTTCATAATGATAATAATAATCGGAACTATCACTGCCTGAATTGCCAGACCGATAAATCCAGTTTGAATTTGACTCCATATAATTGCCGGTGTGAATGGAACGAGAGAATTAAAGACAGCTACTGCTCCAATAAATATTCCTCTGCCGGCAAACTGTGAAAGAATTACAGCCGGAAAAGCCCAAAGACCATTTTCAGAAATCTTTTTTGAAAATAATCCAGAGACAACAGCAAATACAGTAAGTTCTAACATCATAAATGGTAAACGTTGTAACATAGGCATAGGTTCACCAATTGCAGATGTAATTATAAAACTTACAAGCGGTGAAAGCATACCAATAGCAGCACCCCATTTTGCACCCATTAAGCATCCGCCGATTAGCACCGGCAGATACATTGGCAGGAATTTTATTCCGCCAGCCTGACCAAGTGCAAGGTGAAAAATCTGTGGAAGTACAATTGCAAGAGCAATAATCGTAGCTGATACTAAAGTCTTATATGTGATTTTCTTTCCATATGAAACATTATTAAGAGTAAGTACATTTTCAAACATGATTATATTTCTCCTTATTTTTATAAGATTTTATTAGAATTTAATTTTCAAAAGTTTTTGTTACGTCTTCCAAAAGTTTGCGTATAGGAAGGTGCTGAGGACAAATTTTTTCGCATTTTCCACATTTTATACAATTCGAAGCTTTTCCTCTGTTTTGCGTGTGAACTGTATTATAATAAAAACCCGGATTCCAGTCATCTGGATTAAGAGCGTGTGCATTCATGCATGAGAACAAATCTGGAATTGAAATGTTTTCAGGGCATCCGGCAACGCAATAACGACAAGCTGTACAAGCAATCAGGTTCTTTGAACGAAGAACATCACGAACCTTTTTGACAGCGTTTAATTCTGTTTCGTCAAGAGGTTTGAAATCTTTCATATAGCTAATGTTGTCTTCCATTTGCTGCATATTGCTCATGCCTGAAAGTACGCTTATGACTCCATCAAATCCTGCACAAAAACGTATAGCATAGCTTGCTGCACTTCCGCCGTTTAAATCTGCAAGGATTTTTTTAGCATCATCAGGCATATTTACAAGATTTCCGCCCTTTACAGGTTCCATAATAAAAATAGGTTTGCCAAACTTACGACAGACTTCATAAATCTTACGACCCTGAACAGCTTCATCATCATAGTCAAGGTAATTAAACTGAATTTGTACAACCTCAATTTGCGGATACTCTGTGAGTATTTTTTCTAAAACGTCATATGTATCGTGGAATGAAATTCCAACGTGTCTGATTTTTCCCTCGGCTTTTAATTCAAAAGCTGTTTCATAAGCTTTGCATTTTTTAAACATCTCAAAATTTCCGGAATTTTGAGAATGCATTAGATAAAAATCAAAATAATCCGTACCGCACCATTCAAGTTGATTTTCAAAGAAAGGTCTTATATCTTCTTGTTTATTAAAATAAGTATCAGTCAGCTTATTAGTAAGCAGGTAATTTTCACGTGGATAGCGGCTTGTAAGGCAGGATCTTAATGCAAGTTCACTTTTTCCGTCTAAATATCCATGTGCCGTATCAAAATAGTTAAAACCCGATTCTATAAAACGGTCAATCATTTTGCAAAATTCTGTTTCATCAACTTGATCGCCGATCATAGGCAATCTCATACAGCCAAATGCAAGTTTGTTTTTAATTTTGTTCATAATTTACCTCCTTGGATTTTGTATTTGATTTTTGATTTTATGAACATAAATCTTTTACAACATTTCCTAAAACGTCAAAATATTCTCCGAATGTTTTTTTACAGCATTCAGGGTTTATTATTCTTATATTTTCTGTGCGAAGTCCTGTAATGGCAAATGACATTGCAACTCTGTGGTCATCAAATGTATCTATATCTCCGCTTGTGGGTATGGCAGGATATATTTTAATGCTGTCATCTTTCTCATCAGTCATTATTCCAAGTTCAGCTAGATTTTTAGATATTGCCTTTATCCTGTCACATTCCTGAAAACGTATGTGTCCTATACCTTTTATAGTTATAGGTGCATCGGCAAACGGTGCTATTGATGCAAGTGTCAATGCTTGATCAGAAAAAGCAGACATATCAACAGTGAATCCACCTTTTAATTTACCGCTTTCTGCACCTTTTACTATTATATCACCGCTGCTTTCATATGTATCTATTTCAGCACCCATTTTTTCAAGTATTTTTAAGAATTCTATATCTCCTTGAAGCATTTTGTATTTTACGCCTGCAACACTTATTTTTGCTCCCAATAAAGCAGCAATAGCAAAGAAGTAGGCAGCAGCAGACATATCTGGTTCTATATCATAATTTATAGGCTTGTAAATATCTTTTCCAGAAAATACATAGCTTATTTTATTGTCATCTGAGATTTGTTTTTTAACGTCAATTCCAAATTCTCTCATCATTTCAACTGTTAGATCAACATAGCTAAGTCCATGTGAACCAAATACATTTATTGCAGAAGGTTTATGCAAAGTTCCTGCTGCAATGAGAATAGCACTTAAAAATTGAGAGCTTTTATCAATATTAACGGTAAATGTATCTGAAATTTTTCCATTTACTTTAGCACCTGTTATATGCAAAGGAAAGTGTCCTTCTTCTTCAAGGCACTGTACAATAGCACCTGCATCTCTTAATGAATCGATAAGCGGCTGCATGGGACGTTTTTTCATTTGTTCTGATGAATTTACTGTATATTCGCCATCGGAAAATGCAAGCATAGTAACTAAAAATCTTGCAGCTGTTCCGGCACTGCCAACATATATTTCTGTATTTTTTACTGGAATATCACCACCGAAGCCGGTTATTTCAATATTGCTGCCAAGCTTGCCGTCTGTATATTCATTTACAGGAAAACCGAGAGTTTTAAGGCATTCAAGAAAATACATTGAATCGTCACTTGTTAAACAGCCATTAAGCCTGCTTTTTCCTTTTGCCATAGCACCTATAAGTAACGCTCTGTTAGTTATTGATTTTGAACCCGGAACATTTACATTGACGATTTTATTTGTATTTATATTTTTTGCTATAGGTATTTTGTATATATTTTTCATTCTGTAGTGCCTCCAATTTAAATATAATATCCATTTAATTTAGTATATCTTATTTATTACCAAAAGTCAAGACGTAAAGATTGAATAAGTTAAATAAAATACAAAATAAAATACCAACGAATTTTATCAATCAACTGCTTGACTTTTATTTATAATGTGTTATAATATATTTGATTTATATTGTGTTAATATAAAAATCAATGTGATGTAGACTTTACTTAGAAATATTTAGAAAGGAATAGTTTTATGAAAATTGCGGCTACTTATGAAAATGGAATGATATTTCAACATTTTGGTCATACACAGCAGTTTAAATTTTATGAAATAGAAGATAATAATATTGTTAAGGAAGAAGTTGTATCTACAATGGGCAGTGGTCATGGTGCTCTTGCTGGATTTCTTAAAGCAAATAATATTGATGTTCTTATTTGTGGTGGAATTGGCGGAGGTGCACAAGCTGCTATTGCACAAGCCGGCATCAAGCTTTACGGTGGAGCAAATGGAAGTGCTGATGAAGCAGTAAAGGCTTTGGTTGCTGGTACTCTTAAATATAATCCTGATGTAAAGTGCAATCACCACAACCATGAACATGGCGAAAGCGGACATACTTGTGGAGAACATGGCTGCGGCAATCATAATTGTCACTAATAAGTCTATTTTAATAACAAGCAGCTGAAAATTAGATCAGCTGCTTGTTTTATAATTTTTTAGTTTTAACTTTAATTTGTTGAAATAAAAATAAATCGGAGGACTTTTCAATGATATATACTGTTACTTTTAATCCTGCAATTGACTATGTTATGCATGGTGATAATATAGAAATAGGCGTTGTAAATAGGTTTAGAAATGAGGAAATATATTTTGGCGGAAAAGGAATAAACGTTTCTATTATACTTTCAAAGCTCGGAGTAAAGTCGATCGCTCTGGGATTTGTTGCCGGTTTTACTGGAAAGGCAATTGAAAAAGGAGTAAAAGAAAACGGCATTGAAACAGATTTTATCCATTTGAAAAATGGCTTTTCCAGAATCAATGTTAAGATAAAATCTGGAGTTGAAACAGAAATAAATGGAAACGGTCCTGATATAGATGATGAAGCTTTAGAAGAACTTTTTAATAAGCTTGATAGACTTAAAGATGGCGATATAATAGTTTTGGCAGGAAGTATACCTTCTTCATTGCCGGATAATATTTATGAGAATATTCTTGAAAGGCTTTCAAATAGAAATATAAAAGCAGTTGTTGATGCCTCAGGAGAATTGCTTATAAATGTATTGAAGTATAAGCCTTTTCTTATAAAGCCTAATAATTATGAGATTTCAGAAATATTTGATAAGAAATTGAATACAAAAGAAGAGATCGCTGAATGTGCAGCAAAACTTCAAGAAATTGGTGCTAAAAATATTCTTGTTTCAATGGCAGACAAAGGAGCTATATTATTGGACGAAAATGGCAAGCTCCATATGTGCAATGCTTGCAGCGGAATTATGAAAAATTCTGTAGGAGCAGGGGATTCTATGGTAGCTGGTTTTATAGCAGGTTCTATGAATGGAAATTATGAGTATGCATTGATGCTCGGCACAGCATCAGGCGGTGCAACTGCATTTTCAGATGGACTTGCTGAAAAAGAAGATATAATTAGGTGTATGAAACAGTTTGATAAAAAAATTTAACTCATTTTTATTGCTAATAATTAAGAAAAATAGAAAGCAGGTTATTTTGTTATGTATGATTTTTTAATTGTGGGTTCGGGTCTTTATGGTGCTGTTTTAGCGTACGAAGCTACAAAGAGAGGTAAAAGCATTCTTGTTATTGAGAAACGTAATCATATTGGTGGAAATATTTATTGTGAGAATGTAAACGGAATAAATGTGCATAAATACGGTGCACATATTTTTCACACCAATAATAAAAATGTCTGGGATTATATAGGACAGTTTGCCAAGTTTAATCGTTATACCAATTCTCCCATTGCAAATTACAACGGAGAAGTTTATAATTTACCTTTTAATATGAATACATTCCATCAGATGTGGGGTGTAATTACTCCACAGGAAGCCATGAATATTATAGAAAAACAAAAAGCAGATTATAAAACAGAAAATCCTTCAAATTTGGAGCAGCAAGCGATCAATCTTGTAGGAGTAGATATTTATGAAAAGCTTGTAAAGGGATATACTGAAAAGCAGTGGGGTCGTAAATGTGATGAATTGCCTCCATTTATAATAAAGCGTCTTCCGGTAAGATTTACTTATGATAATAATTATTTCAATGATATGTATCAAGGCATACCTATTGGCGGATATACAAAGATAATTGAAAAACTTCTTGAAGGAATTGAAGTTCGTTTGGAAACAGACTTTTTAAGCGACCGTGAGAATTACGAATCAATGGCTGAAAAAGTGATTTATACCGGTGCAATTGATGCGTACTATGATTATTGTTATGGTAAGCTTGAGTATCGTACAGTTTATTTTGAAACGCAAGAGCTGCCTGTTGAAAATTATCAGGGCAATGCAGTGGTAAATTATACAGATTCAGAAACACCTTATACAAGAATTATAGAGCATAAGCATTTTGAATACGGTACTGAACCAACAACGGTTATTTCCAAGGAATATCCAAAGGAATGGCAGGAGGGTGATGAACCTTATTATCCTGTAAATAATGAAAAGAATCAGGAGCTTTATAGCAAATATGCTGATCTCGCTGCAAAAAATGACAAGGTTTTGTTTGGCGGTCGTCTGGGTGAATATAAGTATTATGATATGGATAAAGTTATTGAAAGTGCACTTAATACTGTATCAGTTATTTTTAAATAAATGTGACATAGCTTTTCCTTATCTACGGAACGTAGGTTGAATAATGAAGCAGTCTGTGTTAGAATATGATCAAGGGAGGTAATAGACATGAATAATTATGTTACAGGTTCAACGATCAAAACTTTAAGAGAATCAAAAAAACTGACACAAGCACAACTTGCAAATATGATTTCTGTAAGTGATAAGGCTGTTTCACGCTGGGAAACGGGAAAAGGATTTCCTGATGTATCATTACTTGAACCATTATCAAAAGCACTTGGAATATCTATAATAGAACTGATTTCAGGCGATAGGATCACAAATAGAAACATATCAAGTAATATGAAGCGTTCAAAATTTTATGTTTGTCCTATATGCGGCAATGTAATTCATTCCATGGGTGAGGCTCTTGTCAGCTGTTGTGGAATAACACTTCCTTGTCTGGAAGCAGAAGAAACAGATATTGATCATCACATGAATGTTGAATATATTGAAGATGAGTCTTATATCACAATTAAACACGAAATGACAAAACAACATTATATTTCATTCATTGCCTATGTTACTTTGGACAAAATTGAAATTAAAAAGCTTTATCCAGAGGGAAATGCTGAATCAACATTTTTTATTCGCGGTAATGGAGAACTTTATTGTTGTTGCAATCGTCACGGTTTATTAAAGCAGAAGTTTATTCGTAAATATTAACATCAGCATCATAAAAATATAAATAGACAAAATTTTCGTAAACTATTGCAATTTTAGAAAAAATAGGTTATAATAAATATGAGAGTGCGATAGGCACTGCTTTATAACTTCTTAGGAGGAAATGAAATGTTAGTATCTGCAAAGGAAATGATGGAAAAGGCTCGTGACGGCAAATATGCTGTAGGTCAGTTCAACATCAACAATCTGGAATGGACAAAGGCTATCCTGAACACAGCACAGAAGCTGGAATCACCTGTAATTTTGGGTGTATCTGGTGGTGCTGGTAAGTACATGACAGGCTTTAAGACTGTAGCTGAAATGGTAAAGGCTATGGATGAATCTCTTGGTATCACTGTACCAGTTGCTATTCACCTTGATCACGGAACATATGATCAGTGTTATGACTGCATTAAGGCAGGATTTACTTCTATTATGTTTGACGGTTCACATTTTCCAATCGAGGAAAATATTGCCAAGACAAAGGAGTTAGTTGCTGTAGCTCATAAGCTTGGTCTGTCTATCGAAGCTGAAGTAGGCGCTATCGGCGGTGAAGAAGACGGCGTTGTTGGCAAGGGTGAATGTGCAGATCCACAGGAATGCAAGACAATTGCTGATCTTGGCGTAGATATTCTTGCTGCTGGTATCGGTAATATCCACGGTGTATATCCTGACAATTGGGAAGGTCTGTCTTTTGAAACTCTCGCTGCTATCAAGGATACAGTAGGTGATATGCCTCTGGTTCTCCACGGTGGTACAGGTATTCCTGATGACCAGATTCTCAAGGCTATTTCTCTGGGCGTTGCTAAGATCAACGTAAATACAGAGTGCCAGCTGGTATTCGCTGAAGCTACAAGAAAGTATATCGAAGAAGGCAAGGATCTTAAGGGCAAGGGCTTTGACCCAAGAAAGCTTCTCCTGCCAGGTTACGAAGCAATCATGGCTAAGGTTGAAGAGAAGATGAATCTCTTTGGTTCTGTTGGCAAGGCTTTCTAATTAAAGACTTAAGCCAAAAATTTTCTTGAATTGCAAATAAAAATGCTGTTGCAGTGATTTGATCTGCAATAGCATTTTTTGTTATTTTTATTTATAAAATAGGCATAACGCCCTCTGGAAGAAGGCGTTATATACTTTAAATGATTAAAAAGTAAAAGTTGGGCGTTGTAGAGCGGTCGAGCTGGCGACAGCTCGTTATTTATATCTTATAATTATTCTCTCAGTGATGCACCCATATCGCCTAAAGCTTTAAGCACACGTTTCATAGCAGCGTCTGCCTGCTCATCGGTAAGAGTACCTTCATGTGAACGCATACTGATAGAGAATGATACACTCTTCATACCGTCTGCGATTTGCTTGCCCTTATATACGTCAAATAGTGTAACTTTTTCAAGAACTTTTCCTACAGCATTTTTTATAGCCTTTTCCATAGTTCCAACAGGCAGTGAATCTTCACAGGTGAGTGATAGATCTCTTGTAATGGCCGGGAATTTCGGGCTTGGCTGGTAGGTAACTTCTGTTACAGAAAGATGCATCATTTCGTTTACATTCATTTTAGCTACATAAACTCTGGTGCCAAAGCCGTATGTTTCCTGTACAGATGGGTGAATTTCTCCCACATAACCAATAGCATTTCCATTGTACATGATTATTGCACTTCTTCCAGGGTGCAATGCACAAGTTTCTTCAAAAGTGTTGTCTTCAGAACATCTTACATATTCGCAATCATATATTCTGAGTTTGCTAAGAAGTGCATCAATAGTTCCTTTTATGTCAAAGAAGTCAATGTCATCACCATACATACCAACAGTAAGGCGATTAGGTTCATTAGGAAGTTTACCTTCTTCTGTAGGGATATACTCTTTTCCAATTTCAAAAAGCTTTACATTTTCATTGCGGTTTTTGTAATTGCCTGCAAGAATATCAAGCATAGACGGAAGAGTAGTTGTTCTCATAATACTTGTATCTTCACCAAGTGGATTTTTAATAGTAATAGTATTTCTAAGCTTGCTGTCATCCGGCAGACCTATTTTGTCAAAGCACTTAGGTGATGTAAATGAATAGGTGAGTATACCATAACAGCCGAGAGATACCATTGTATTTTCAATAGTTCTAAGATATTTCTGCTCAGGAGTCAGTGACGCATTTGCAGCACCAGTGAGTACTGTTGACGGAATATTATTATAGCCGTAAATACGTGCAACTTCTTCAGCAATATCAGCAGGACGTTCAAGATCTATTCTAAAGCTTGGAGAAACGCATTTTCCATTTCCAATTTCAATATCAAGATTTTTTAAAATTTTAATCATTTCTTCCTCAGCAATATCAGTGCCGAGAAATCTATTTATCCAGCTTGAATCAAATGGGATCTCATTTCTTGGCTTTATATTTTTAACAATGTCAATATGAGAATCGATAGGCTCACCTGCACCGAGCATTTCAACGAGCTGTAAAGCACGTGTGAGTGAACGCATACATCCTTCAACGTCAAGACCCTTTTCATAACGTGCAGAAGCATCTGTTCTCATGCCAAGCTTTTTAGCTGTACGACGTACTTGTACAGGTTCAAAATATGCAGATTCAAATACAACAGTTGTAGTATCGTCCATGATGCCGCTATATTCACCGCCCATAATTCCGGCAACAGCGATAGGTTTTTCAGAGTCAGCAATTACAAGCATTTCAGAAGAGAGCTTTCTTTCTTGATCGTCAAGAGTTGTGATCGTTTCGCCATCTTTTGCATTTCTTATAATAATGTGAGAGTCTTTTACATAACGCAGGTCAAAAGCGTGCATAGGCTGACCATATTCAAGCATTACATAATTTGTAATATCAACCAGATTATTTATAGGACGAATACCGCTTGCACGCAGACGTTCACGCATCCATCTAGGTGATGGACCTATTTTTACATTTTTTACGATTCCTGCCGCATAACGAGGACAGAGAGTTTCATTTTCTATATCAACCTTAAGATAATTGTTTATATCATCTGGAATACCTTTAAAAGAAGGCTCTTCAAGGCAAAGTTCTGTGTCGAATGTAACAGCAGCTTCTCTTGCAAGACCTACTACAGACAAGCAATCCGGACGGTTAGATGTTATTTCAAATTCAACAGATGTATCATTAAGTCCGATAGCTTCGTGTATATCCTGACCAATCTCACAATCTTCTTGTATAAGGAAAATTCCATCAGCAATTGCATAAGGAAAATCATGAGTTGTAAGACCGAGTTCACCAAGAGAGCAGAGCATACCGCAGCTTTCAACGCCTCTTAACTTACCCTTTTTGATTTTTATTCCACCTGGCAGTTCAGCACCTATCATAGCAACAGGAACGATGTCACCTGCACTTACATTAGGAGCACCGGTAACTATTTGAATAGGAGCATCTTTTCCAACATCTACTTGACAGACAACCAAGTGGTCTGAATTTTCATGCGGTACAACAGATAAGAGCTTGCCTACAACAACATTTTTAATTTCGCTGCCCTCTGTTTCATAACACTCAACTTTAGAACCACTCATAGTCATGCCGGAGCAAAATTCAGCAATCGGAATATCTTTCTTTATATAATCAGAAAGCCATTTCATAGATAAATTCATTGTCTTATTCTCCTTTCCATTTCATCAGAATTGTTCAAGAAAACGATAGTCATTTTCAAATAAAAGACGCATATCACTTATATTATAACGACGCATAACGATTCTTTCAAGACCCAAACCAAAAGCAAAGCCTGAATATATGCTGCTGTCAATACCGCAGCCCTCAAGAACCTTTGGGTGAACCATACCTGCACCGAGAAGTTCGATAAATCCTTCGTTCTTACAGATTCTGCAACCCTTGCCGTGACAATTAAAGCACATAACGTCAACTTCAGCACTTGGTTCAGTGAAAGGGAAGTGGTGAGGTCTTAAACGAATAGTACATTCTTCACCGTAAAGACGCTTCATAAGCATTTCAAGTGTACCCTTTAAATCAGCCATTGTGATTCCCTTATCAACGACAAGACCTTCAACTTGATGGAATAAAGGAGAATGTGTAGCATCTACAGCATCAGAACGGAATACACGTCCGGGAGAGATTACACGGATAGGAGGCTTTTTATTTTCCATAACGTGAACCTGTACGGAAGATGTCTGAGTACGCAGAAGAATGTTATCTGTAATATAGAAAGTATCCTGAGTATCTCTTGCCGGATGGTCTGGAGGAAGGTTTAGAGCTTCGAAGTTATAATAATCATATTCAACTTCAGGACCATCTGCAATTTCAAATCCCATACCAAGGAAAATTTCTTTTATTTCATTTTCTACAATTGAAAGCGGATGCAGACTTCCTACAGACTGCTTTCTACCAGGTAATGTAACATCTATAGTTTCCGATTTAAGCTTTGCCTCTGTTTCCAGTTTTGCAATTTCACTTTGTTTTTCAGAAATTGCCTTTTCAATTGAACTGCGTACTTCATTTGCAAGCTGTCCTATTATGGGTCTTTCTTCTGAACTTAATTTGCCCATCTGCTTGAGAATTGCAGTTAATTCGCCTTTTTTTCCAAGATACTTTACACGCAAAGTATCAAGAATTTTAGCATCTTTTACAGCTGCAAGCTTTTCAGCAGCTTCTAAACGTATTGCTTCCAGTTGTTCTCTCATATTATAAATCAATCCTTTCACGGCATCGCCGTATAATATTAGAACTTGTTTTTTAAGCTGTTAGGAAACAGTAATAAAAAAAATCTTGTCCTGAAAACAGGACAAGACATAACTTGTTAATAACCACCCATTTCCCAAGAGCCAACACTCTCTTGTCTTTAACGCAGACATAACGTCTAAGCCTACAGCTAAAAAAGTTTCAGCAAAGCCACTCGGAAGTGAACTTCAAAATCAATGTAAACAGCACATTTTCAGCCACGATATGCTTCTCTTGAGATTACATTTTGATTTTTACTCTCTTCGTCACAGTGTTATATTAGTATTATAGTAAATTTTCTAAAAAAAATCAAGCCTTTTCTTGAAATTTAACAATTTTTGTGATAAAATAATAAAGATGGTGTTATATAAATGACATTAAAGAATATATTTTTAATCAATTAAAAAGGAGATTTTAATTATGACAGATTATTTTACAGAATGTCTTGTAAAGAAGATACCGGATTCCAGTGATAATTTAAAAAAGTTTTTGATTATTCTTGCAGCAGTTGTTTTTGCAGCTGGTACGATTTTTATATCGTTTGCAACTCATTTCTATCTTATTCTTATTATTACAATAGCATTATTTTACGGCTTATATTATTTTATTAAAGGCATGAGCATTGAATATGAGTATACATTTACTAATGGTGAGCTTGACATCGATAAGATTGTGGGACAGCGTAAAAGGCAGCATCTTATTACTGTTGAAGTAGAAAAATTTGAAGCATTTGATAAAATGAGTGGCGATGTACCCGAAAAGCCTAATGCTACACTTTTTCTTTGCAGTGATAATACCGGAGAAGGTGAATATTATGCTGATCTTACAACAGAAGAGTATGGTGAAACAAGAATAATTTTTACACCAACCGAGAAAATGGTTTCTTATATTGAGGATTCTCTTTCTCCTATATTAAAGTATCATAAACGTCAGAAAAATATTGATTGAGGTGCTTTTTATGAAATGGTTGATTATTTATATTATAGTTATAAATATAATATCACTGTTTGCTATGGGCATTGATAAAAGACGTGCTGTAAAAAATAAGTGGCGTATTTCTGAAAAGGCTTTATTTTTATTTGTTGTTTTAGGTGGAGGAATAGGCGGAACTATCGGTATGTATATGTTTCATCATAAAACAAAACATTGGTATTTTGTTTTAGGTTTTCCATTGATTGCTATTATTGAATACATAGGCTCAATAATGCTTTATTTTATTTTTAATAGATAAATTTTTGGTCGAGTTTACTATTTTTTTATTTTAAATATTGTGCTTAATGACAGAATTTTTTTTAAGTAATGGGAATCACTGTACAAAAAAGATGCGATTTGTTATAATATATGTATTTAATATGCATTTATTATAACGAATGGAGATTGATGTATGGGAAAGAAATTTAAACAGGTAATATGTATATTTACAAGTATGCTTTTAACATCGTCATTTACATTTAATCATATTATTTATGCGGAAGGAAATCCAGATCAGCATATAATGAATGAGGTTTTATCTGTAGATGATGACGCAGTATATAATGATACAGTTGATTCTGATGAAAATTGGCTGTTAGTTGCACTTGAAGTTCTTGATTATTATTCTATGAATGCAGCCGGATTAGAAGTATCTGTAACTGAAGCAGATAAGAACTTTTATGATGTTGTTGATGATAATGTTATAAATATATCTGATGCTACGTATTTTCTAAATATTTATTCAGTACTTGCTGCTGGATTGGAATTTGATGGATATATACCAGTACGTGATCAGCATACTACAGAAACTACAACATCAACAACGTCTACGATCGATGTGACAACTACGACTGTAGATACATCAACATCAGATTTAACAAGTACAAGCATTATTGGTGAAACGACTACGGCTAATTCAATAGATACAAGCGAAACAACAGTATCAACAGTTACTACTACATTACCAGCAATTACTTCCAAAGAAACAACAACTAAATTAACAACGACTGTAAGTGTTAACCAAACAACAAGCAGTATTACTACATCTACATACGAAAGTACGACCGAAACTGCCGAAACAACTACTACAGTTGTTACACGTCCGCCATTGGAATATGGAATTGATGTGTCTGTATATCAGGGAGCGGTTGATTGGAAGGCTGTAAGAGAAAGCGGTGTAGATTTTGCAATTATTCGTGCCGGTTATGGAAAGCATATAAATCAGAAAGACAGATATTTTGATGTAAATATGGAATCTGCTCAAAAAGAAGGACTTAAATGCGGAGCTTATTGGTTCAGTTATGCCATAACACCTGAAGATGCCGAAAAGGAAGCAGACGTATTTTATGAAGTGATTAAGGATTATAAATTTGAATATCCTGTATTTTTTGATTATGAAACAAATGAACAGTATGCATTGACACCTAAAGAGAATTCTGAAATTATAAAAGCTTTTTGTGAGCGTATGCAATCATATGGATATTATGTGTCTTTGTGCAGTTATGTAGGATTTTTGAATTATAGAATTGAAAATGAAATTTTTGATATTTATGATACATGGATAGCACATTACGATGTTGCAGTTCCGTGGTATTCACGAGATTATGGAATATGGCAGTATTCATGTACTGGAAAAGTAGATGGTATTGACACTAATGTTGATTTAAATTATTCATATCGTGATTACATGGATATAATGAAAAATAATCACTTGAATGGGTTTTAAAAGGGGTAAATAAAAAATGAGAAAAAAGTATAAACGCTCTAAAAAGAAAAATGTTGGAATAAATATTGGAAAGATTGTTTTGTTTTTTCTATTTCTTTTACTGGCAGCAGGAGCTGTTATATTGATCGTTTTATCAAAAGAGTGTGGTGGAAGTAATGACATTAAGCAGGCACACGTAGAGATACCTACTACTGAAGCAAGTACTACAACTACCACAGCTATTACAACAACTACTACAACTACAACTATAACTACAACAACTGAAATTAAGGTCGATTATGAAATGAAGCTTAATATAGCAAATGTGGCAGAGCATAAATCTGTTAACAATGATGTTGTAGGTTGGATTTATATTGATGGAACTGTTGTTGATTATCCTATTTTAAATACTATAAATAATGAACATTATATTCATCGTGACTGGATGGGAAATGAAGCATTTGCCGGCTGTATTTATGAAGACTTCAGAGGAGATATTGACGATACTAATTTCACAATTCTTTATGGTCACAATATGGCTAATGGTTCTATGTTTAGTGCAATAAAGAATTACCTTAGTGAAGATTGGGGAAATGAACATAAATATTTTGAAGTTGCATCAGAAGAGAAAAGGTATCTTTATGAAGTTATATCAGCTAATGTTTTATATGGTGAATCGGGTGCTGATTTTGGATATTGGCTTCCTACACAAAAGACCAGTCTTGACATGAAAAAGTCTGATTTTGAAAGTTATGTTAAAAATATAAAGTTAACGGCGGATGTACTTTATTGTGAGAATGAAAAAGATTTGCCAAAATATGACGATCATATTATAGCACTTCAAACCTGCAATTCCGGCAGTAATGATGGAATGAGATGTGTTATATTTGCAAAGTGCTTAGGTGAAAGATAATAAATAAAGAACGCTCATATATTTCATGAGCGTTCTTTTTGATATGGAGGTTTATTATTATGAAGGAGATTTTGTTTTCAGATATATGTAGTTTTTTTCCAAGAAGAAAAGATGATGCACACAAGGGAGATTTTGGACGACTTTTATGTATAACAGGAAGTTTGCGTATGCCGGGAGCAGCGGCAATGGCATCATATGCTGCATTGCGAAGTGGTGTAGGCTTGCTCACAACTGCAACTGCTGAAAAAAACATTTCAGCAATATCGTCACATTGTTTTGAATCTATGTATCTTCCGCTTAGAACTGATGAAAATGGATTTATAACATGGAGTGGCAATGAAGAGATTTTGACTGAACTTGTAGAAAAATCTGATGCTGTTTTGATCGGCTGCGGACTTGGAATTACAAAAGAAACAATTATTTTGACAAAGAATATTATAAAACGCACTAAAGGAATACTTATTATTGATGCAGATGGTCTTAATGCAGTATCAAACGACATAGATATTATTTTAAAGAGAAAAGAAAATACTATACTTACTCCTCATCCGGGAGAGATGGCACGCATTTTAAATACTAGTATACAGAAAGTTCAGTATGACAGGGAGTATACTATTCATAATGCAATGAAGCTATTGCCGGAAACTGTTATAATTTTAAAAGGACATGGAACTATTGTGGGATGCAAGGAAGGAGTTTATATAAATCCCACTGGAAATCCCGGAATGAGCAGAGGCGGCAGTGGAGATGTTCTGGCAGGAATGGTAGCCTCATTTGCAGCACAGGGTTTAAAACCTATAAACGCTGCAATTGCCGGAGTGTACATTCATGGAATGGCAGGTGACATTGCATCAGGCAAATATAGCCAATCTGCAATGCTTCCACGTGATATAATTGAGTGTATTCCCGAAGTATTTATGAAAATTGAGGAAAGCAAAATATAAGAACCTATATTCATAGGATAATTTGAATACAGGTTCTAAAGAATAATTATTTTTAAAGATGTTAAAAAGATATTACCCTTAAATATAAGATAATAAATTATAAAGGAGATCTGACGTTATGAAACGATTGATTGTTACTCTTACAGCGATTACGGGTTTTATTGTTTTTACAGCTTGTGAAAATTCAGCTGCTCCTTCAGCAAATGCAGAACAAAAGCTTAATGGTGTTTTTTCTACTGATATGACTCTTGAGCTTGATGATTTTACCGCAGAAGGCGTTTTGACAAGATATGATTCAGGTATCTGGAATGCTTGCTTTGAATCACCATCAGAGCTTTCTGGCGTACAGCTTAATTTTAATGGTGATAGTGTTGAAGCATCATATAAGGGTCTGTCATTTTCAGTTCCTCAGGCAGCTTTGCCGTCAAAGGCTCTTTTGACAGAGCTTATAAAAGCCGTGGATACTGTTGCCGAATCAGACGATATATCAGGCAGTAAGAAAGACGATCTTATTGAAATCGAAGGCGAGCTTGATGGTGAAAATTATACACTATATTTAAATAGTGATGGAAGTCTTGCAGAATTTAGAATGAATAATATGGGGGGCTGTATTATTTTTGAAGGATATAGTCCAGACGCTGCTGTAACAACAACTGAAACTACAATAGAATCTCTTGTTGTTACTACATCATTAACAGTAGCAGATGAAACTGCTCAGCAATAAAGATCATTTTCAATACAACAAAAGGCAGCACGAATAAATCGTACTGCCTTTATTGTTAGTTAATCATTCACATTGTAAACGACTCAAATCAATCCTGAACAGGAAGTACCTTGATCTGCTCAGCCAGACGCTGCATCAAAGCATTTGCATCTCTACCGTTGATTTCCGGATCAGAGATATAGCACTGTGCATTTGCGAGCTGTTGATCATTTAGATCCATTGCACCTGCAATGAACTTGTTTAAATATACAATGTCGATCATAGAGAGTGTGTTGTCAAGGTTTAAATCACCATAAACAACATTAGGAATTTGACCACTCTTAGTAGTGGTTGCTGTAGTTGTAGTTGTTGTTGTAGTTGTATTTTTATTGCCTGTAGTAGTAGTGGTTGTACCTATAGTAATATCACCACCTCCTGAAATGCTCATTTCGTCCATGCATCCGCCATCTGTTTCAAAAATTGATTTGAGATTTGTAAACAGATCAGGAGAATTTGCTGTATCAAGCTTGTAGTTGCCGGAAGGAATGTAGCAGATAGAAGCGTCTGTATCGAAGTTAGCATACTTATTAGCTGTATCAACCTTTTGGCTCTTATCTGTTACGATAGTACCATCCTCGTCGCCCTTTACATTAGTAAACTCATCCATATAGCTCTTAATAGCACCGAGCTTAACCTGCATTGGGTTTTTACTATCCTTGAATACGTTATATTCAGAGAAGATATAAGCGTTAGCTCTTGGATTCATGCAGTAGCTTGTTTGACCATCAAATACATTGTTGTACATATGGATATTAGCCTGACGTGCAAGAGGTCCACGAGATTCGCAGTTCTTCCAGTAGTTATGATGATATGTCAGATGGAACTGGAGATTGCTGTCTGAAGCTCCTACGAGGTTAGTTTTGTGATAGCCTTCATAGTAGCAATAGCTGTTTGTGAAATACTGACCACGTTTAAAGTCACAAGCACCATCGCCCTCAGCCTTATCTGATTCAGCAGGATTTGAGATCTTAGGAACATAGAATTCGCAGTTGTGAATCCAGCATCTTTCAACAGAAGCTGTCAAAGTTGAACCTTCCTGAACGCCTTCCATACCAACGCAGTCTTCAGGAACATTTCTAAATGCAATATTTCTTACTTCAAAGCTCTTACCATAATCAGGCTTTGAAGACTCAGCCATAAAGTGGAAGCCCCAGCCGTTTACGCAAGCATCAGTACCGATACCTTCAATAGTGATGTCCTTACCGGACTTCATTCTTGCCATATAACCGTTGTCACCAACAGAACCACCGTTGTCAACAGAGTCAAATACAGTTACTCCATCAGGAGCAGTTACATTACCAACAATTCTTACAACCAAAGGAGTGCCATCAGCTGCAAGCTTTGCAATTATGCCATTGTTGTTATTAGGTACACCGCCGTTTGCAGTCTTGCCAGTACCATTGTCCATACCAGCGGAGTTCAGAATATGACCGATACCCTTTACGGTTGTGCCGTCCTTGGATGTAACGGAAACAGTATTCTTGTTGTCCTCTGTTACATAGAGAACGATAGCATTGCTCTTGAGTGTACCGTCATCATTATAAGCACCAACGCCGGCTGTGTAGTTGTAGTGAGCATATCCTGAACGGTCCTGAGTACCTACAGAAACATTGCTTACTGTAACATCGCCCTTTGTTGTTTTCATAGTGATAGAGTATACACCTGATGTAAGACCTGTTACATCGACACGTGCACCGCCGTCAACATCTCTTACCAGATATTTGAAATCCTCACCAGTGAGAGAACCATTTACAGGGCCGCTGTATGAAACAGCTGTTACATCAGCATCAGCAACACCTTCAACAACAAGATACATCATTTCATTCCAGCCGCCTACGCTCTTTACTTTCAGGTCGCCTTTAACAACGCTTGATTGTGAAGATTTGGAAGTAGCAGTAGTAGTTGCTATAGATGAACTAGAATTTGAAGAATTTGTTGTAACTATTGCACCTGTTGAGTTATAAGCCATATAGAACAGGCTTATAGAATCACCCTTTGCAACAGTATGTACACCAGCCTTAAGATCAATGGTAACTATACCGTTTGCATCTGTTGTATACTTTGTACCGTCAACCTTAACTGCCTTGCTGGCTTCAGCAAATACAAGTGTAAGCTTTCCGTCTGACGGTGCTGTAAATGCAATATTTGTAGCAGTTTCCATTTTCAGGCACTGGGTAAGTGTCTTGCCGTTATAATTTACAGTACCTCTTGAAGTAGAGAGATTACCTGTGATTGTATAGAATGAACTTGATACACCATTTGCAGTGAAATCATGAACATATCCGCCGCTTACAGGAGGCTGTGAATCGGTAGTAGTTTTTACTGTAGTATTACTGCTTGAAGGTTTTGAAGTAGTAGTGGTTGATGTAGTAGTAGTAATAGAAGAACCGGACTGGAATCCGCTGCCAATAGCAATAACGCCTGACTGATATGAAGTTATCTTATTCATCAGTTCTTTATTTACGCTATAATCTTTATCATCTACAGAGTCATCGAATTCCCATTCAAAGTCACCTCCGTTAAGTCTGCCGGCAAGTTCCATTACCTTGCTTGGAACTGCATCAGCAGAATCAGGAGTGTATGAATACATTACACTGCTGTTTGTATCGAAGTTGTTGTAACTTGTAGCACCAGCAGCGCACTTAATGCTTTCCGGAACTTTTTCATCTCTTGAAGAAGCTTCATAAGCATCAAAGTCTGTGTTGTTAGTCTGATAGGTTATGTATGATTTATGACCTGACATAACGTTGCCGAATGACTTGATCATACCGCCATTTTCACCAGAGAATGTACCGCCGCTTATTGTATCAGATCCCTGCATGGAGATCATCATAGGATAATTACAATTTCTGAAATAGTTGTTTTCAACAAACGCATTTCCGCCCATTGTAACACCTACGCCGTACTTAGCGTTTCCATCATAGTAGTTATTGTAAACGTGAACAGACATTGTACGGATTCTTGGATGACGAGAGTCGGAGTGGTCAAACCAGTTGTGGTGATAAGAGATCCAGTTTTCACCAGTTTCACTCTTCATTCCGCAAAGTGACATTTTTCCTGAATCCCAGAAGTGATTATAAGAAACAGTGATATACTTGGAGTCATCCTTAAGGTCCATAGAGCCGTCGCCCTTTACCTGATCGGCATCGCTTCCGGCTGAACCGTAGAAGATGTCGTTATCATGAACCCATATATTATAGTTCGCTGTTTCAAGTGCTATACCGTCATCGCCAAAGAGCATTACAGCCAGATTTCTGATTTCAATGCTTTGAGCTCTGTTGCAGCGTACACCCCAACCGTAGCATACAGCATCTTCACCGATTCCTTCAACAGTTATATTCTTAATAGGGCTGCTCTCTGAACTTGCCTTGATGAGCAGATTATTAGTGTCGCCTGATCCGTTTATACCATCAATAGTTACCTTACCGATGATACGAATGTCAACGGGACGAGTTTCAGCACCCTTTTGCATAGCTTTGAGAATTTCGCTTATACCAGTGCATGGCTGAGTCTTTGAGCTGCTTATCTTGACATCCATTTTAATAGTATTTTTAGTATCTTCTGTTACATACAGAACAACAGCATTGCTTTTGAGAGTACCGTCATCATTGTAAGCGCCAATGCCAGAACCGCCTGTTATTGAGTTTTTTGCAAAACAGAAACCACTTCTATCATAAGATGTAGATGTAACATTTATTTCAGCTGCTGCAGAAGTCATTTCAGTTCCGTTCTTTGTTGGGACAATTTTAAGTGTGTGATTTCCGGCTTTGATTCCTACAGCATCAGCTCGGAAGTAGCCTGAATACTGACGAATAAGCATTGAATCAAGCTGAACTCCGTCACAATAAACATTGTATCCGTCTGCACCGTCAACAGCAGTCCATTCAGCGTAAGCACCTTCTTCATAACCCTTAGCATCAATAATAGAAACAGAATTTCCTGCTTCTACCAGCGGAAATTCTTCCATAGTACCAGCATTATAATTGAGTGTGTTACTGTCATCGGCCATTACGTTAAATGTAGCGGCAGCTGATGACAGTGTGCTTGCTGCAAGTAATGCAGCAAATGTTTTCTTTGCGTGTTTTCTAATTCCCATTGGTTCAACCTCCTAATAAAACCAATAATTTAGATACAAGCATTTATAATTTTTTCCAAAATTAAGCTCATATAATGTAAGTATAATACTATTTTAATTTTATGTCAATTGATTTATCATACAAAAAAAGTTTATGCATTTGGCTATTGTGCACATATACTGGGGATTATGTTGAATAGAGTGACCAACGTTCATTTTTTGCTGTTTGCTTTTGTTATGAAACCGGTAACAGGATAATTAAAAAACAGTATCAATTTAAATTGTTTGTTAAAACGGTTGACAAAAAACGCAATGTAATATATAATAATTAAAGGTGTATAATATAAGTGGAAATCCTTGGAGTATTGCCGATTTTTTTATTTTATAATATAAAAGCGGATCATAAAATATATAGAAATATATAAAAAATAATCAGTGAATGAAAGGATGATAATTTTGAACGAGAGGGAAAATCAGCCAAACAACAAACGCAGTGCAACAGCTGCTCCAAATCGTCCATCAAAGGAGGAGCTGCATCGTCAAATGCAGGAATCTCTTAAAACTTCTAAAAAGCCGCATGTTGTACAAAGTCGAAAAGCCAGCAGCAATAAAAGTGTATCTCAGCTTTCGGCAAAGCAAAATAATACTAAGAAACGTTCCAGTTCTGCAAATGGAAAAAATTCTGGAAATATAAATGCAGCTGATGAAAAAATGGAAAAAATGCGTAGAATAAAAGAGTCTATGAATGCTATGGATGAACCAGCAAAGCCACAGAGAAAGCGTCTTGCACCATCATCTACAGCAGCAGAGGCTCAGCGTTATGTTCAGCGTCAGTCAACATCTTCAAAGTCATCATCAAAACGCAGTCGTTCTGATTCTAATATGTATGACTATGAAATACCATCAGATTATCGCCAGAATAAGAAGTTCCAAGAAGATCAGGTTGCTTCTGAAAAGAAAAGCAAGATCGGAATAATTGCAATATTTGCAGTTTTGATCATTATTGCAGCAGTATATTTTATAGGTGTTATTTGGTGCAGCAATGGTTTCTTGCCACGCACATATATGAATAATGTTGATATAAGCGGTATGACAATGGATGAAGCAGAGGAGGCTGTTATTCATAAAGTAGAAGTAAAAGGTCTTACATTTATAAAGAAAGGTGGAGATGAGATCCATTTCGATGGTGAAGAATTTGGTTCTGAAGTTCACCTTGAAAATGACGATACCTTTGTTGAAGCAGCATCTCAAAATTCATTTCTTTGGTTTAAAAATTTCTTTAGCAAGGCAAAGTACAGCACAAAGCTTGTAAATACATATGATGAAAATAAACTTATAAGTCTTATAGCAAATTATACATGGGGTAGTGCACCTCCTACAGATGCATATCTTCAAAGACAGGACGATGGAACATATGTTATAATTCCTGAAGATAATGGTGATATGGTAGATGTAGATGTGCTTGTAGATTATGCACTTGAATGTGTAAGAAATGGTGATTCTGTAATCGATATCAATGAATGTGATTGTTATCTTTATGCTGAAGTTACAGAAGCAAGTCTTCAGAAAGCTTGTGATGAGGCAAATGCTCTTCAGGGACTTACTATAACATATGATTTTGATGATAGAAAAGAAGAACTTGAGTCTTCAACTATTGTTGAGTGGGTTTCTTCTGATGAAAACGGCGATATGACAATTGATGAAAATGCTGTTCAATCTTGGGTTCAGGCTAATATCGCAAATAAGTATGATACCTATGCACCAGGTTATGTAAGAACATTTAACTCAACAATGCAGGGTACAGTGGAAGTTCCTTTAGGTGATTACGGCATTTATGGCTGGCAGACTGATGTTGAAGCTACAACTGAAAAGCTTATTGAATATATAAAAGCAGGTGAGAGTGTTACAGTTGAGCCTGAGTATGTTAAAAAAGGATATTCACGAGCTACAGATGATATTGGTGATACTTATATTGAGGTTGATATTACGAATCAGCATGTATGGTATTATAAAGACGGTGAACTGCAAATGGATTCTGACTGTGTTACAGGTATGGCAACTGATCCAGATAGAGCTACTCCTACAGGTGCATTCCAAGTTTGGTCTATGGAAAGAGATATAGTTCTTCAGGGAGCTGACTATGCTACACCTGTAAGCTTTTGGATGAATATTTCAGAGTGCGGAGTTGGACTTCACGATTTAGGTCGTTCTGCATATGGCGGAGATATTTATATGTATAATGGTTCTCACGGTTGTATAAACTTACCATATGACTTTGCAGAATCTCTGTTTAATGCTATTGATGTAGGTATGCCAGTAATAATGATTCCATAAGTTGTTTTTTAGGCTGCCGTGTCATTTTGATACGGCAGCCTTTAATATATTTTAAAGGAGAATAAAAATATGTATTTTTATGATAATGACACACAGGGATTTATTGAAGATAATGATATTAAATTTATAAGAATGTCATTTTGTGATATTCTTGGCAATATGAAAAACATTGCAATTATGCCTAGTGAGCTTACACGTGCCATAGAATATGGTATACCATTTTATACAGCTGATATTTTTAGCGGAAATCCGTCTACGCTTATGCTAAAGCCGGATACACAATCTCTTTCTGTTTTGCCGTGGCGTCCGCAGGATGGAAGAGTAGTAAGATTTTTCTGCAACTTATTTAATACAGACGGTACAGCATATGAATGTGACTTAAGACGTAATCTAAAGCTTACAGTTGATAAACTTAGAAAAATGGGTTGTCTTTGCAAAATCAGCACAAGATGTGAATTTTATCTTTTCAAAGTGGATATAGATGGTAATCCAACAAATATTCCATTTGACAATGGTGGTTATCTTGATATTGCACCGCTTGATAAATGTGAAAATGCCAGACGTGATATATGCCTTTCTCTTGAAGAGATGGGGCTGAATCCAATTTCTTCATGTCATAAATCCGGACCGGGTCAGAATGAGATTGATTTTGCAAGCAGCGACCCGCTTGCTGCTGCTGATAATATGATGCATTATAAAACTGTTGTTGAAACTATAGCAGCATCTCATGGACTTTATGCTTCATTCATGCCAAGACCGCTGCCGGATGAGATCGGCAGTGCTTTGAAAATATATATAAGCATTACTAAGGACGGAAAACCTTTGCTTGATGGTGACAATAAAGAAGGTCTTGCATTTGAAGCAGGAATAAAGAAATATATTCCGGAATTTACATCATTTATGAATTCTATGGAAAATTCATTCCACAGACTTGAAGATATGAGAAGCAACGATTCATTTCGTGTTATGGAAAACATTAAAATTCCTGGTTGTGAACCCGAACTTGAAATACGTTCAGCTGATGCTTGTTGTAATCCTTATCTTACAATGCAGCTTTTGTTAGAAGCAGGAATGGAAGGTATGAAAAATCATCTTGAATACAATGAATGTGACTCTTTTGAACTTCCTAAAACATTAAGTGATGCTATGGAGCTTACTGCAAAGAGTGAATTCGTAGGAAAACACGTTCCTACGTCATGTACTGACAACTTTATAAGAAAGAATAAAATCAATCAGAAATAAGTTGAGTGCATAATTGAAAGGAGTGTAGAAACTTGAGGAGCAAACGTGCTTTGATAGTTACCAGTGTTACTGCTTCCGGTTCGGGAATTGTGCCATTTCTCAGACAATGTGGATTTTCTGATATATGTACTGCGGTAAGTGGTAGTGAAGCGAAAAGATGCATAGTTCAAGATAACTTTGATCTTATAATTATAAATATGCCTCTTACAGATGAACAGGGTGATAAACTTGCTGTACAAATGAGCAGCAGTACAAGTGCAGGAATAATTCTTTTGTGCCGTGCTGATTCTTCCAATGAAGTTAGTTGCAGGGTAGGGGACAACGGCGTTGCGGTTATTTCAAAACCAGTTCATAAAGTATCTTTTTATCAGGCAATAAGTTTTGGAATGTCTGTACGTAACCGTCTTATTTTTATGAAGCAGGAAAATGTCAGGCTTCAGAACAAGCTTCATGAAATGAGAATAGTTTCAAGAGCTAAGTGCCTTCTTATAGAGAAAAAATCTATGACTGAAAACGAGGCTCATAAATATATAGAGAAACTTGCTATGGATACAAGATGTACAAGGGAAAAAATTGCAGAGGAAATAATATCAGAGTGTAACTTTATGTAATATATTTGCATATAATAATGAATAAAGAGAATAGCAACAGTCTTTAAAAAAGGCTTTTGTTATTCTCTATTTTTTGTGGAGCAGGAGGTTTTTTATTATGTGTGGAATATGTGGTATGGTAGGCTTTGAGAGCGATTTAAGAGAAAAGCGTAATATGCTTGAAAAAATGCAGAATAAGCTTGCAAACAGAGGTCCGGATGATGAAGGAATATTTTGCAGTGAGCGTGAATGCATAATGGCTCACAGGCGACTTGCAGTTATAGACCCTGAAAACGGCAGACAGCCAATGACAAGAACATATATGAATGAGGATTATACTATAGTATATAATGGTGAGCTTTATAATACAAAAGAAGTGAGAGCTGAGCTTACAGCCATGGGAGCAAAATTTGAAACTAACTGTGATACGGAAGTTGTACTTTGGGGATATATTTTTTATAAAGAAGATGTGTTGAATAAATTTAATGGTATATTTGCATTTGCCATATGGGAACATAATAGAAAAAGGCTTTTTCTGTCAAGAGATAGAATGGGTGTAAAGCCTCTTTTTTATGCTGAAACTGCAAATGGACTTGTATTTTCATCAGAAATAAATTCTCTTCTTGAATGTCCTGATATTCCTCATGAAATTGATTTAAAAGGTCTTTCGGAGATTATTTTAATAGCACCAGGCAGAACGCCGGGATATGGAATTTTTAAAACAGTTAGAGAACTTAAGAGAGCAGAATATGCTGTATATGATGATTCAGGACTTAAAAAGGAGATATATTGGCGTCTTAAAGCAAAAGAGCATACTGATAATTTTAGTCAAACGGTTGAAAAGGTAAGATTTCTTTTAGAGGATTCTGTAAAAAGACAGCTTGTATCAGATGTTCCGTTGGGAACATTTTTATCAGGCGGACTTGATTCAAGTATAATATCATCTATTGCTTCGTGTGAATATAAAAGTCAGGGAAAAATTTTGGATACATTTTCACTTGATTATAAAAGCAATGATATATATTTTCAGAAAAGTAAGTTTCAGCCGACAAGTGATACTGAATATATAGATATAATGGCAGAGTATCTTGGCAGTAAAAGTCACAAAACGATACTTGATACACCGGCACTTGCAGCAGCCCTTGTTCCTGCAATGGAGTCAAGAGGAATGGCGGCTATGGGTGATGTTGACAGCTCTATGCTTTTATTTTGCCGTGATATTAGAAAAAGTGTTACAGCCGCATTGTCTGGTGAATGTTCTGATGAAATATTTGGTGGCTATCCGTGGTATAGAGATGAAACTATTCGTATGAGTGAAGGATTTCCGTGGGCACAGAGTACAGTTTACAGACAATCATTTTTACGTGATGAATTAAGTGAGCTTATAGATGGAAAGGCTTATGTAGATAAGGCATATAGAGATACAATTGCAGATGTAGATAAATTATCCGGCGAATCTGTTACAGAGAGCAGAACACGTGAAATGATGATTTTAAATATAGATTGGTTTATGCAGAATCTTCTTGAACGAAAAGACAGAATGAGTATGTATAGCTCTCTTGAAGTAAGAGTTCCGTTTTGTGATTATAGAATTGCAGAGTATCTTTATAATGTACCGTGGGAATATAAAGATTACAAGGGATATGAAAAGGGTCTGCTTAGAGAAGCTGCTAGAGGTTATCTGCCTGATGAGATCCTTTGGCGTAAGAAGAGTCCTTATCCCAAGACGCATAATCCTGCATATTTTCTTGCAGTATCTAAAATGCTGCGAAAGATCATAGATAATCCATTATCGCCGATTTTATCTATTGTTAAAAAATCAAAGTTAATGGAGCTTATGGGAGAAAGTGAGTCTGTACAGTGGTACGGTCAACTTATGACTAAACCGCAGACTATAGCGTTTTTCGTTCAGCTGAATGAATGGATGAAGCATTATAATGTAAAAATTTCTTTATAAAAAAATCCCTGTCGGATACGAATTCCGACAGGGATTAAACTATTTATACTAAAATCAGGAGTTTTTTTCTGTATGGCGTATTATAGATGTTTCATTTCAGCAGTTTTTCCGTCATGCTGCTTATAAAATCTACTACTTCATCTAATGTATAATTTGGATTATTTATATAAGTATAATATCCGCCATATACGCTGAATGTTATAAAAAGATTCTTCTCTTTTGAATCTTTAAATTTAGGATGACTTGAAAAAATCATCTCTTTAAGAGCGTCTTCAATTTTGTCAGGAAGCCGTTCACTTCTTGAGCCGGAGAATATAGTTTTTATAAGAGAGCTTTGTGAAGAATATGCGATAAAAAGATTTCTTGTAAATTCTTTTGGCTTATCAAAAATATCATCTGCACTGCCAAGACTTTTTATAATGGATGAAACTATTTCACTTTCTATTTTGTCCGACAGGTCGTATACATCTTTATAATAAACATAGAATGTAGATTTATTTATCTGTGCCTTTTCGCAAAGTTCTTTTACTGTGAGTTTTTCCAATGGCTTTCTTGAGCGTATGCATATAAATGCATTGTAAATACTTCTTCTTGTCTTTTCTGTTCTTATATCCATAACAATACACATCCTATATATAAATACAAATCATGATAATATCCGACTGTTTTTTTAAAACGTTGTTTTTCCAACTAATATCTAAAATCAATGGTTGAAAGCTGATACTTACTATATTATACTATATTTAAACAAGAAAAACAACTACTGTCTGTTTTGTTTTATATTTTATTTTTAAAAGGGAGAATGAGTACATAATGGATTATTATGGTTTCTATACTGGAACAGAATTTGAAGCATATAAATATTTAGGAGCACATTGCTATGGTGATTTAACAGTTTTTAGAACATTTGCACCAAGTGCAGAGAGAATATCTCTAATAGGTGAATTTAGCGACTGGAATGAGATCCCTATGTATAAAGTAGGCGATGGAAACTTCTGGGAATGTGAAATTTCTGGTGTTAAGCAATTTGATATGTATAAATATCGCATCTATCAAAGAGGAGGAAGTTTTGTAGACCATTGTGATCCTTATGGAAATTATGCTGAATTAAGACCTGGTACAGCATCTAAGGTATTTGATTCAAAGTATAAATTCAGTGATGAAAAATGGCTTGCATCAAGAGGTGATTTTTATAATAAACCTATAAACATTTACGAGCTTCACTTTGGTTCATGGAAAACTAAAGAAAACGCTGAAACTGTAGTAGATGGTTGGTATTTATATGAGGAACTGGCAGATGTTTTAATACCGTATCTTAAGAAGAATGGTTACAATTATGTTGAGATTATGCCGCTTAATGAATATCCATGTGACGAATCATGGGGTTATCAGGGAACGGGATTTTTTAGTGCTACAGCAAGATATGGTGATCCTGATGGACTTAGGGAATTTATAGATAAGTGTCATAATAATAATATAGGAATAATACTTGATTTTGTACCTGTACATTTTGCAGTAGATGGATATGCCCTTTGTAATTATGATGGCACAGCTTTGTATGAATACCCGAATTCAGCTGTAGGAAAAAGTGAATGGGGAAGCTGTAACTTTATGCATTCACGTGGGGAAGTAAGAAGTTTCTTGCAGTCAGCAGCATTTTTCTGGCTGAATGAATTTCATATTGACGGACTTAGAATGGATGCTGTAAGCAATCTTATTTACTGGCAAGGCGATTCAAACCGTGGTGTTAATGGTATGACGTGTGATTTTATTAAAAATATGAACTGTGGACTTAAGCAGAGGTTGCCGGGTATTATGCTTATTGCAGAAGATTCCAGTGCCTATGATGGAGTTACACGACCTGTATTTGATGGCGGTTTAGGCTTTGACTTTAAATGGGATCTAGGTTGGATGAATGATACTTTGGATTATTTCCGACTATCGCCTGAAGATAGAAAGAGTGCATATCATAAGCTTACATTCAGTATGATGTACTATTATAATGAGAGATATATTTTGCCGCTTTCGCATGATGAAGTTGTACATGGAAAGGCAACTATTGTTCAAAAGATGAATGGCCATTATGATGTGAAATTTCCACAAGCAAGAGCATTATATCTTTATATGATGACACATCCTGGAAAGAAGCTTAATTTTATGGGCAATGAAATAGCTCAATTTAGAGAATGGGATGAAAAGAGAGAGCAGGACTGGGATATTTTGAAATATCCTAAGCATGACGCTTTTAATAAATACATAAAGGAGATCAACAAAATTTATCTTGAAACACCTGCATTTTATGGCTCGGATTTTTCACGTGATGGATTTTACTGGCTCGACTGTCATAGTGAAGATAAGTGTGTATATTCATTTATACGCAGATGTGATAATAGTTCTGTTTTGGCTGTATTCAATTTCTCAGATAAAACTGTTGAATATAGTTTGAATGTTGGTGATATTAAAAAACTTACAGAAATTATTTGCAGTGAAGATTCCCGCTTTGATGGCTGCGTTGATAAGAAGAAAAAGGCAGAACCTGTTATAGAAGATGGTGTAGCAGAGTTTATATTGCCGCCATTTTCTGGGCAGATTTATAATGTGGAATATTAAAACTTATATTCATAGGATAATATCAATGTTCGCTAATATACATAAGAATTTTACTGTTGCCTTTTTATCTACTTTTTAATATAATATCGGAATAAGCAACCATATACAAGCCATACTATTTTAAACTTTATCATAACAAACGCCATTTGGACAAAGTGTCAGATGGCGTTTTGTATAAGGAGAATTTTTATGGAATCAATATGGCAAAAAGGTATAAAACTCCCTGAATTTCCACAGCTGAAAGGTAATATCAATAAGGACGTTTTAATTATTGGCGGAGGAATTGCAGGAATTCTTACAGCTTACTTTTTGAAACAAAATGGCATTGACTGTATATTAGTAGAAAAGGGCAGAATTTGTCAGGGTACTACATCCCATACAACTGCAAAAATCACATATCAGCATGGACTTGTTTATTATAAGCTGCTCAAAAGCAGTGGTTTGGAAGCAGCACAAAAGTATTTTACAGCAAATCATCTTGCGTTTGAAACATATAAAGAATTATGTCAAGACATAAATTGTGATTATGAAATAAATGACAATTATGTTTATTCAGTAAGTGATAGAGAAAAGCTTGAAGCTGAGATCTATGCACTTGAAAAGATTGGATACAAGGCAGAACTGTGTGAAGATATTCCACTCCCATTATCTACTGTTGGAGCAGTAAAATTTTCATCTCAAGCACAGTTTCACCCGTTGAAATTTATCGCAGCCATTGCAAAGGAACTTCCTATTTATGAGAATACATTTGTGAAAGAAATGTGCGGCAATAAAGCTATCACAGACTTTGGATGTATAACAGCAAAAACAGTTATCGTGACAACTCATTTCCCATTTATCAATAAGCATGGCAGTTATTTTCTTAAGTTGTATCAGCATCGTTCTTATGTTCTTGCACTAGAAAATGCACAGAATGTTGTCGGAATGTATGTGGATGAAAGTAAAACTGGATATTCATTTCGAAATTTTAAGAATTATCTTTTATTGGGAGGAGGTGCTCATCGTACAGGTAAAAATGGCGGCAATTGGTCAGAACTTCGTCAGTTTGCAAGTATTCATTATCCGAATGCAAAAGAGTGTTGCCATTGGGCGGCACAGGACTGTATGAGCCTTGATGATATTCCATATATTGGGCATTATTCTGGAAAAACAGCACAGCTTTTTACAGCAACTGGTTTTAATAAATGGGGAATGACAGGAGCAATGGTTTCTGCACAGATTTTATGTGATATGGTTCAAGGAAAAGAAAATGATTTTGAAGATGTTTTTAGTCCATCAAGAAGTATACTCAGACCTCAGCTTTTTGTTAATAGCTTTGAAGCAGTAACTAATTTGCTTACGTTTACCAAAAAACGATGCCCTCATTTAGGATGTGCATTGAAATGGAATGAATCCGAACATTCATGGGACTGTGCGTGTCACGGTTCACGTTTTGATGAAAACGGAAGAGTACTTGATAATCCGGCAAATGGCAATTGAAATTTGTCTAAAATGTAAAGGCAGATTAAAAGGATCCTATCTGTCAGGAGTATACTTATATCTGAATAATTAAAATTGCCTTTATTGCTTATTGACAAATAGTTATATAAATGCTATAATATGTTTGTGATTTTTATTATAAGAGGACAATAAATGTGAAACTTTCAAATAAACAAAAATTGATTATAGCAAAATCTGGTACGGAAAATAATAAATGGCTTCCGCTTTGGATTCATGCACAAGATACAGTAAAAACAATTTCGTTTTTGCTGCACTCACGATATGAATTTCTTTCACAGCAGTGCGAAATGTCATTTGAACAATTTAATAAAACAGCAATATTACTTGCATATCTTCACGATATTGGAAAAATCACACCTCTTTTTCAATCGAAAATTTTAGAGGTGCTTTCTGAACGCCGAAATTTGTTTGAACATTACGGTATAAATAATATTAGTGAGAATTTTATTGATAAACAGAAATCTCATCATTCTAAATGTGGTGAGTCTATATTGCTCAGTTTAGGATTTCCAAAAGATTTTTCATCTATAGTTGGTGCACACCATGGAATGCCGGCTGATAATGTAAAGCATCATATTGAAGATTATCCTGAACATTTTTTTGGCAATCCTATAGATAAAGAACTCTGGAATGGATTATATAGTGAATGGGTAGATTTTTCACTCGAAAGTTCTGGTATTTCTGAAATTTCAGAAATACCAAAGCTTAGTAAGAAAGCACTTGTATTGCTTTCGGGACTTTTAATAACAGCCGACTGGTTGGCAAGTGACCAGAGTTTATTTGGTTTGATTGATGAAGATGTGCTTTTATCAGAAGATGAGTATCCAATAGGCAGATTTGAAAATGCCATAAACAAAATCGGACTTCCCGATGTTTGGGAGCCATTTAATCAACGTTTATCAAATGAGGACTTCATAGAGCGTTTTGGTTTTTCAATGAATGAGATTCAGAAGGCAGTTGTTGAAGTAGCAGAGAATTGTGACGAACCCGGACTTTTTATTTTAGAAGCACCTATGGGTATTGGCAAGACTGAAGCGGCTCTTGCAATATCAGAAATCCTTGCAGCAAGATGTGATAAAACAGGTCTTTTCTTTGGACTTCCAACACAGGCAACTGCTAATGGTATTTTTGAACGTATTGAAAAATGGGCAAAGCTGCAATCAAGCGAAACATTTTGCAGTATAAATTTAGCACATGGCAGTGCAGATTTTCAGCCTGATTTTGCAAGCTTAAAATATGACAGTTCTATGCAGGCGAATTTTGATGGCGATGGCGGACTTTTGGTGCATTCATTTTTTAGCGGTGGAAAGAAGTCACTTATGGCAGATTTTGTAATTGGTACAGTGGATAGACTTTTGATGTCTGCACTTAAGAAAAAGCACGCTATGCTTTTGCATTTAGGATTATCACAAAAGGTTGTAATTGTTGATGAGTGTCATGCTTATGATGCTTACATGAATAAATATCTTGATACTGCATTGGCATGGCTGCACGAATATAATGTACCTGTAATTTTGCTTTCAGCGACTCTTCCGTCTGACAGAAAAGAATCACTTGTAAGAGCTTATTTGAATAACAGATTATGTGAGATAAATATTGAAAATGCATCTTATCCACGGCTTACATATACAAATGGTCTGGAAGCAAAGGCGATCTCACTTCCGTATGAATCAACGAGTACTGATGTTGAGATAGTAAAATGCAGAGATGAAATAGTTCGAGATGAGATTGCACGTGCAGTGAAATCTGAAGCATGTGTTGGAATAATCTGCAATACAGTTTTACGAGCACAGTATTTTGCTGACATTGCAAGTGAAAACAGCTTAGCTAATGTAATACTTTATCATGCACAATTTATAACTCCAGATAGAATTGAAAAAGAAGAGAAAATAAAAAGTTCAGTTGGAAAGAAATCTTCAGCTAAAATACGCAGCGGAACAATAGTTGTAGGCACACAGGTTCTTGAACAGTCGCTTGATATTGATTTTGATATTTTAATAACAGACCTTTGTCCAATGGATCTTTTGCTTCAAAGAATCGGACGACTTCATCGTCATATGCGTATTGACAGACCGGACGGCTATAAAACAGCAAAGTGCATAGTTCTGGGTGCTGATGAGCTTGAAAAAGCATCTGAAAATATTTACACAAAATGGCTGCTTATGCAAACTAATAAACTTCTGCCGGAAAGGATAACTATTCCTGATGATATAGATTCACTTGTTTGCAAAACTTATGAAAAAGTTGAACCGGAAAATGCAGAAGAAACAGAAGCATTTAATGAATATGAACATTTGACCAATGAAAAAAAGCAGAAGGCATCAGCATTTGTATTATCACTTCCCAAAGAAAGTCGTCTTGGAAATGACCTTCATAGATGGTTGGATAACAGTGTTTGCGATAATGATAACAGTGCAAGGGCAGCGGTTCGTGATGGAATTTCGTCTATTGATGTTATAGTTTTGGTTAAGAATTCTGATGGTACTATGCAGCTTTTGCCATGGCATTCAAAAGGTGATAAGTTTTTTGAAAATGTTTGTCCGAATATGGCTGACTGCATAAAGATAGGACAGCAAAAGCTAAGACTTCCGTCAAGATTTTGTAAATTTCACAATTATGAATGTACAATAAAAGAACTTGAAGAAATGGATCAGAATTTAACCGGATTTCAGAAATCGCATATTTTAAAAGGCGAACTTGTATTGTTGCTTGATGAAAATTTAACTGCAAGTTTACGTGGATTTAAATTAAAATATTCGCAGGAAAATGGACTTGAATATAAAAAGGAGGAGTAGGTTTGAATGACAAAGAATTTAATTTGATTGATGAGCCGTGGATTCGTGTTATAAATGATGAATGCAGAGTTGATGAAATTTCACTTTCAGAATTATTTAAAAATGCACATAAGTATAAAGACTTGTGCGGAGAGATACCAACACAGGATTTTGCATTGTTTAGATTTCTGTTGGCGATTTTACATACAGTGATCTCAAGGTTTGATATTAACGGAGAACCATTGCCGCTTGAAGACAGCGAAGATGCCATTCTCAGATGGGAAGAATTCTGGAATGCAGGAAAATTTCCCAGTGAAGTGATTTCAGCTTATCTTGAATCATATCGTGAGAGTTTTTATTTATTTCACCCGGAGCGACCGTTTTATCAATGTGAACACGCCAAAGTAGGAACATCATATTCTACCGCAAAACTATATGGAGATTTATCAGAGAGCAATAACAAAGTTCGTATGTTTTCTTTGATAAGCGGTGAAGAAAAAAATTCTATGACATTTTCTGAAGCCGCAAGGTGGCTTATGTATTTGAATGCTTTTGATGGTTGTGTAAAGGCAACATCAGAATTGAGAGCAACGTTAAAAGCATTAGATAAAAAGCCTCCATCAATAAGTACAGGTTGGCTTGGTCAACTTGGACTGATATGCGTTTTAGGAAAGAATTTATTTGAAACACTGATGCTGAATCTTGTTTTTATGTATCAAGAAAAAGACGGTGTTTATCCGAAAGAAAAACCAATATGGGAATTTGAGAAAATACCGGATGGCGAATGTGTTAAAATTGTTTGTCCTGATAATCTGGCACAGCTTTATACTCTTCAATCAAGACGATTATATTTAAAAATAGAAAATCAAAAGGTTATAGGTTTTTATGGATTGGGTGGAAATTTTTTTGATAAGGAGAATGATTTTATCGAACCTATGACTGTTTGGAGAGCTCCTAAAAAAGATAGTAATATTAAGCTGCCAAAGAAACATGATGCTTCCAGACAATTCTGGAGAGATTTTTCCGCATTGGTTATAAATAATGACAAAAATAGTAAACCGGGAATTATTGCATGGATAGAACTACTTGAAGACATAGGTATTCTTGAAAATCTGATTCTTGATTTTAAAATTGCTTCTGTTCAATATGATAGTAACAATTATTCTGTAACAAATATTTTTTCTGATTCATTTCAGTTCCATTCATCATTGATTTCAGAAATGAATTCCATGTGGCAGAATATGGTATGTGACTGCGTAGAATTTTCTGATGAAATATCAAAGAAGGTTTGGACTCTTGCCAAAAATGTAAATTTAGCTTCCGGTGGTGCTGAAGGTACTACTTCTAAAAATGCCGCTGATAAAGCAAAATCAGATTTCTACAGCTGCATAGATTCACCATTTAGAAAGTGGCTTTGTGCAATCAATCCTGAAACTGATAATGCTTATGATAAAAAAGTAAAGTGGCGTGAAGAATGCGTTAAAATAGCACTTGAACTTGGAAAAAATATAATAAATAATATAGATCCATCGGCTGTATTTGGCAAAAATAAACCTGTTGATAAAAAAGAAAAAAAGATATATTCCGCTGCAAAAGCAATGAATATTTTTGTGGCACAAATTAAAAGTGCTGAAATCAAATAATATCGGAGGTGGTATAATGAGTAAATATAAAGAAGTAAGAAGCTTTGTTTTTGGTCGAATTAAAAATATTTCCGAAAGCCTGAGCTTGGGAAGTACTAAAGCATTGCTTGCACAACTTCGCCGAGGAATTGGCAAACGACCGGGTGAGCTTCCGGAACTTTGGGGAATGTTTTTAAAAGAACTTCCAGAAGAGCATATGAACAGAAGTGGTGAACCATCACGTGAAGAATGGGCAATTTATACTGCACTCACTCTCTTTGCTCTGCATCAGCAAGGGCATGATTCTTTGATGCATATCGATGGTAATGAAAATCATCTTGGCTGTGCAGCTGGTATGCTTTCTAGATATAGTGATGATGAAAATGGTCGAATATTATTTAAATTAAGTCTTGCTGCTCAGTCAGACGATATGGAAGAACTTTCGTATAGGCTTAGAACATTAGTTAAGATTTTAAGCGACAATGATATTAAGGTTGATTATGTAGATCTTGCAGGAGATCTTTATAATTTCCAATTTGAAGACAGCGCAGATAAAGTACGCCTAAAATGGGGACAGGACTTTTATCGTGATTTTAAACTTGATGACAATCGAAAGGATGATAATAATGAATAAAAATAATTTATATGTTGACATTCATGTTTTACAGAACGTACCACCTAGCTGCATAAACCGTGATGATACCGGCAGTCCAAAAACTGCAAAGTATGGCGGTGCAGTAAGAGCAAGAGTTTCTTCACAGGCATGGAAACATGAGATCAGAAAAATGTTTGAGGAAGAGTTTGAAAGTGATAAACTTGGCGTTCGCACAAGAAAAGTTCCTCAAATGATTGCCGAGGAAATACAAAAAATGGATAGCTCAATAAGCAGTGAAAATGCTGATAAGCTTGCTGCAAAAATACTTGGCAATATAGGTGTTAAAGAAGGAAAAAACGGTGATTCTTCAGTTCTTATATTTTTCAGCAGAATACAGGCAAAAGCTCTGGCTGAACTTATTATGAAAGACAGTAAAGATAAGGCTGAATATAAAGCCGCATTGAAAAATTTCCCATCAGTCGACATGGCACTTTTTGGACGAATGGTAGCATCTGATTCAAGCCTTAACTATGATGCTGCTGCACAGGTTGCTCACGCAATTTCAACTCATGCAATACATAATGAATATGATTATTTTACAGCTGTTGATGATGTTAATAAAGAAGACGAGTCAGGAGCAGGTCATTTGGGAACTATAGAGTTTAATTCTTCTACTCTTTATAGATATGCAAATGTAAATGTCCTTGAGCTTGAAAAAAATCTGGGATCATATACATCTGAAGCGTTAAGAGGTTTTGTAGATGCATTTATAAAATCAATGCCTACAGGCAAACAAAATACTTTTGCAAATCGTACAGTTCCTGATTTTGTGTATATCACGATAAGAAAAGACCAGCCTATAAATTTTGCCGGTGCATTTGAAAAACCAGTTTCAGGTTCAAATGGTTACCTTGAAGAGTCTGAAAAGAGATTTATGGAATATGCTCAAAAGGTTTATAAAAATTATGCCTGTGAGCCGGAAGTAGTATTGACATTTGGAGAGAAGAATATTGAAGAAATACTTGAAGAATTGAAATGTGCTATAGAGGAGCAATTGTCCGAAAGTGAGGTAGAATAATATGTCGACCTTGCTTTTAAGGCTTGCCGCTCCGCTTCAGTCTTGGGGAATAAATTCTAAGTTTGAATATAGATTTACTGAAAAAATGCCGACTAAAAGTGCGGTTGTTGGTATGCTGGCGGCAGCACTTGGGCTTGGAAGAGATGCAGATCTATCAAAATTGAATGCACTTAAATTTGGCGTAAGAGCCGACCGTGAGGGCGAGGAGATAACCGATTTTCATATGGCTCATGAAAGAGACTTTTGGAAAAAGCATGATGCTAAGTATACTCATTTAACTTATCGTCATTATCTTTCTGATGCTGTTTTTCTGGCTGGATTTGAGGGCAATGATGCATTTTTAAGAGAAATAGAGCAGGCAATCAAAAATCCGAAGTATCCTTTGTTTTTGGGCAGACGTTCTTGTCCGCCGACTTTGCCGATAGTGATTAAGATCAGCAGTTCGCAGCTTGAACAGGCACTTCGTGAAGAACCACCTATTTGTGAAAACAGCAATAGAATGTTGCGTGTACAAATTGAAACAGATGGATCAGGTTACAAAATTATGCAGGATGTTCCGTTGTCATTTAATCCAAAGAAAAGAATATATGGATATAGAAAAGTAAATGAGTTTTTCGTTGATTTTGGTGATGACAAAAATGAAGTTGAAACTGAGCATGACGCAATGTCGGAGTTGAGGTGAAATATAAATGTATTTATCACGTGTTGAACTTAATATATTAAGCAGAGAAACCATGCGTGCAATTGTATTGCCCAAAATTTTTCATGGTGCGGTCGAGCATTCATTTGATGATGATAGAATGCGTAAGCTCTGGAGAATTGATGATTTAAACGGAAAAAAATATATTTTGATACTTAGCGAAGACATTCCAAATTTAGAGCAATTTGCAGCAAAATTCGGATTTGAAGGAAAATATGAAACAAAAGATTACTCAATGCTTTTAAATAAAATTTCAGATGGCGGAATTTGGCATTTCAAACTGACAGCAAATCCTGTTATTAAATCAAATGGCAAAGTCATGGCTCATATCACGTCACATTATCAGAAAAAATGGCTTTTAGATCGTGCGGAAAGCAGAGGATTTTCATTGAATGATGATGACTTTCAAATAGTAAATTCTAAGTGGTATGATTTTTATAAAAAATCCGGCAATGGAAGCTGTCGTGTAAGAATGATGTCAGTAACTTTTGAAGGTATTTTAAAAGTAACAGATGCTGAAAAGTTTAAAGAAACTCTTTGCTGTGGAATCGGTCGTGAAAAGGCATATGGTCAAGGACTTATTACAGTTGTCGGAGCAAGAAAATGATTAACAACGCAGGTATGATCAA
>CANOIR010000011.1 GCA_947566125.1 uncultured Ruminococcus sp.
CCGCCACAAAGCATCATTGCAAATACTGATAAGAAAAATGCAAATACAGTTCCGCCGTTCATTACTGTAAATCTTATTCCTGTAATAGCAGCTGCTATGAGAAGTGAAACTATACATATTACAGGAGCAGCCTTGTGGCAAAATCTATCACCCATATCTTCAGAATAAGTATATCGTAAGAAGTCGCTCATCTGTTTTGCTTTTTTCATGGAAATAAGTATTGGATAATCAGGTTGGACGCCTTTTGTAAGCTTTTCAGCATCGCTGTCATCGTTTACATATGTAAGAACATATTGTTCATATTTTCCTGAAATTACAGAAAAGTTTTTTACCGCTCTTCTTATTATCATTTGCTTTCCCACGGCATTCATGAGTAAAATAAAAATTGCGATCGGAACAAATATATGTGCTTCTTTGTTTTTGATAGAGTCCGGCATGATAGTAGTGACAGCTGCACCAAGCGTTGATACTATAATAGGCATTGCAGCCATGCTGTCGCTGTCTGCACGGTTTAAACAAAGATATTTAAGACCGTTTGCAATTGTTGGAAAAGAAATCATAATAGCAGCCATTCCTAAAATCAGGTGTAAAAGGCTGTAGCCATGAAATCCTATTGCCGTTGTGATTGCTTTATATGCACCGTCTGAACCTTCAAGTATACAGAATATCGCACTTATGATAAATAGAATAGATAAAGTCAGCGTTCTGAACGAAACGGTTTTATTTAAAATATTTATATTTGCACGAATTTCAGAGTCATTATTTAAAATGTGTACTGTAGAATTTTCATCTGACTCAGAATCATTATTTTCAAGTTCACGCATTTTCATACGTTTTTTTCTTAGTCTGTGTATAGCTGCAACACGGCGGCGGCGTTCACGTTCTTCACGTGCTTCACGGCTTACAAATTTTACTGCGTTTGCATGTTGTAAATCAAAAAAGAATGGTTTGCTTTCATCGTCAGTTTTAATGTTATCATCTATTGTTTTTTCTTCAGCAGCAGAATCTTTTTTGTATTCATAACGATTTTCGATGTTTTTGCGTCTTTTACGCCTTGAAATTTTTTCTTCCTTTGCTCTTGTAGAATCTTCCATAGTGCGTATTTTAGGTTCATATTTATCTTTTTTAGATTTGTTTTCTATTGTATCATTATTATTGATATTATTTTTATTGTCTGTATTTTTTTCAACTAATACCGCACCTTCATAGCCTTCAATTCGTTCGTTTTTAGGTGTTGGGGTAGTCTGTGGATCGGCAGCTGCGGAATTTACAAATGAAACCTTTTCACGCATAAGTTCAAGCGTCTGAAAGGCTGCCGCACGGCTGTTTTCTATATCCGGTCTGCTGCTTTTGCGGACTTCTCGTTTTATCTGATTTATTTTGGATTCTTCTGACGCACGTCTGAATACTGTTGGACGTTCGGAAGAAGTCTTTTGATCATTTGTCCGTGTGGATGTTTGGCTTAGCATTTTATGCATTTCAAGCTTACCGGACGGTGTTTTGCTTTTTGGCGGTGTTTGTGGATCGCTTCCGCCATATTCATTTAAAATATCTTCTATTGTATATTTGTTATCTGCCATGTTTTTTAATAAACACTCCTTAGAGCTAAAGCAGCAATGCACTGAAAAAAGTAAAAAAGCCGTCTCGGCTTTGTGCAGAGCATACTTAACAATTTGTTGTCTTTTTAATTTTTTCTATCTATTTATTTTTAGAACTTGTTCGCATTGTACTTGATAAAATTATGCTATAAAATATGCATACTAATTTTGTTAAGACAAGTTCTAATTTATTACTTACTGCTTCTTTGACGTACAGCTTCGTATATAAAAATTCCGGCTGCTACAGATGCGTTCAGTGAATTTACGTGTCCGTGCATTGGAAGACTAAGCATTCCATCGCATTTTTCACCTACGAGTCTACCGATTCCAAAACCTTCCGAGCCAATTACAAAAGCTGTTCCTGATTTAAAGTCAACATCTGTATAATTACTTCCGGAAGCATCTGTTCCATATATCCAAACGCCGTTTTCTTTGAGCTTTTCCATAGTCATAACAAGATTTGAAACTCTTGCAACTCTCATATGGCTTGCTGCACCGGCTGATGTTTTGCCAACAGTCAGGTTAAGAGAAGCACTTCGTCTTTTTGGGATTATAACGCCATGAACGCCGGCAGCTTCTGCTGTACGGATTATTGCACCGAGGTTGTGAGGATCTTGTATCTCGTCACATATAACGATAAGAGGTTTTTCACTTATACCCTCTGCATATTCCAGTATTTCATCAACAGAAACATATTTTCCACATGAACCAGAAGCTGCTGCACCCTGATGATTAGCGTTGCCGGTCATTTGATATAATTTTGATTCCGACACAATTTTAACAGGTATACCTTTTTCTTTTGCAAGCTCTGAAATCTGACGTAAAACGCCGTTGTTTCCGCTAAGATAGACTGTATCAGGCAAGTTGTTGCTGCATAAAGATTCCAAAACAGGATTTCTTCCTGCTATAAGCTGTTCTGATTCTTGTAATGCAGCATTTTGACCACGGCTGCTGTGTCTGTTTTGATTCATGGGTATTTTTCCTCCGTTTCATTAAAAAGAAGCCACAGTACGGCATAAAAATGCACGTATCTGCGACTTTTATTATAACATGATTAAATAAAAAGTACAAGACCTTTTTACCCTTTTCTCAAATTTTTTTAAAAGTGTAAAAAAGTGTAAAATTCTTCATGTTTCCAACGCAATACTTTGTGCGGTGTTTAGGTTATATGACTAATAAAATAATAGCTGTAGCAACTATTCCTACAATTAGTGCAATGCTTACAGCAGCTGCAATTTTCTTTTTTGTAGATTTATGTGATATTGGTTGTAATTCTTCCAGCAACATTTGAGCGGCAGCGTCTGTAAATTCAGGCGGCAGTTGTGTTATTCCCGGCTTTAAATAAAAAATCGCCTTTTCAAAATAATCACCGCCCGGAGATTTTACTTCAATAATTTTTTTGTGTACGCCTTTTACCATTTTTTTGATCTCCTTTAAATAGATTTATGAATAGTTTTTTGATATAAATATTATGTACTGTTTTTTGGCAATGTAATCATTAAAATGTGTTTTTCAACAAGCATAAGTTGAAAAGTCGAAAAAATCGGTTGAAAACTTTGTGGAAAAGTTGGAAAAGCACGAAATTTGAGAAGTTTTTTTATTGTGGAAAAATATGTCTCTTTAGATTTCTGCTTAGATTGATTATTATCAAATTTTTATGATTGTTTATCCATAAAATATTGCCGTTTATGCTTTTTCCTGAATGTAAATCTTGACAGTTATATTTGAGAATGGTATAATAAAAAATGTGTATCTGTATATTTAATATAAAAGCGTAAAGAATAGATTCATAATTTTTTTGCAGGGTTTATATAGAGTTTATATAAGGAGAAAAGTTATGAATACAAAAAGCGATTTAAATAATTATAATGATAATTCATGTGAAAATACAGATGAAAAAAATGAAAGTTCTGTACAGCAGCAGCTTGATGAAGCGGAGATTATTGAAGAAACCGGCGGTGTGCGTTCTCAGAATGCAAAACATTTGATTCACTGTCTTAATATAATTGGTCAGGTAGAAGGTCATGATGTACTTCCGGTGCAGAATAAAACAACAAAATATGAGCATATTATGCCAGCTCTTGTTGCCATTGAACAAGATAGAAGCATTGAAGGACTGTTGATATTGCTAAATACTGTAGGCGGTGATGTGGAAGCAGGTCTTGCTATTGCAGAAATGATTGCAGGAATGCGTACTCCCACAGTGACACTTGTTGTCGGCGGAGGTCATTCAATAGGTGTACCGCTTGCAGTTAGTGCAAGATATTCAATGATAGTGCCTTCTGCGTCAATGACTATACACCCGGTACGTACAAACGGTATTGTTCTTGGTGTGCCTCAGACGATGACGTATTTATCTCAAATACAAGATCGCATAACCGGATTTGTCGCCAAACACAGCAATATTAATGAAGATAAATTTATTTCACTTATGCACAGTACAGAATCAATGACAACAGATCTTGGAACTATAATTACCGGAAACGAAGCTGTAGAACTTGGAATTATTGATGAAATAGGTTCTCTTAGCAATGCACTTGAAAAACTTTATTCTATGATAGAAAATGAAGAAGTGCGTTATTCAGATAATAAAACGCAGGCTTAAAAAAGCGGAAAGGAATTTTGAAGTGGCTAAAAAAACGGCTAAAAAAAATGAATCGCAGCTTATTCCTGAAGTGGATGTAAAAACTGCAAAAGCAATAGGCGACAAAGCTTTGGCAAAGCTTAGAAAAAAAGGATTTGTAAAAAAGACAGAAAGTGAAGGCAAAAGTCCGGATAAATTCCGGGCAGCCGTTCTGTTTGTTCTTATGATATTATTCATACTTCTTGTATTTGTAGAAGGCAGTGCAGGCTGGAATTTTATTCACAGGTTAATACGTGGATTCTTTGGCGTGACAACTTTGCTAGTGCCTATACTTATTGGCATGGCTGCATGGAGAGCTGATTCAGACGATGAAGATGATGTTATTCAAGCAACTCCTAAGTGGAATATTATTATAACTATAATTATTTCCGGTGCTGTACAAATACTTTTTAATGGTAATGTTGGCGATGCAAATTTCGTGGATTACATAAAGTATCTTTACGAAGACGGTGTGGAAAATACATTTGGAAGCGGTGGTGTAATAAGCGTAGTGCTTGCATATCCATTGCTTAAGTTCCTTGGAACAACAGGTGCACGTATAGTTATATTATTGCTCATGCTTGTACTTATGTTTTGGATCTCAAATAAAAGTCCGAAAGATCTTATTTATATGATGACTCATCCTTTTAGTAGTGTGAACAATATAGATGACGAAGAAGAGGATGATGAATTTAGTATCCCTATAGATTATGTACACGGTGATGATTTAAATGAGAAGCCGTCTTTGTTTAAAAGAGTACGCAATTTTTTCTTTAAAAGCGATATAGATGATGATATTACAGATGATACTATGTCTGAATCAGAAAGACTGCACGCATGTGATTACAATGAGGATTATCCTTATGAAAGTGAAAGCGATGATAATCTCTATACAGATGATAATCCTGATACGCCTTATGAAGAGTATTATGACGATATCGTAGAGTCAAAAGATTCTTATGAAGAAGATAAACTTATTTGCGATATAATACAGGATACCCATAATCCAAATACAGCTCCGCCTGCTGGTGTAGAACAGGGCATAAGAACACCATATGGCAGACCTGAGGAAGAGGAGAAATATACAAGTTCGCCAGAGCAAATTCCTGAAACAAAGAAAAAAACTCCGTCTGTTCCGGCTGTATATAATGTGCCAAGCATAAGTCTTCTTAAAAAGGGCAACGTGCTTACAAATAATGCAAAGTCACGTGAAGAAATGTCTGAAAAAGCATCTGTTCTTGTAAATACTCTAAAAAGCTTTGGTGTTGAAGTACGTATATCAAGTATATGTCCAGGTCCATCTGTAACAAGATATGAGATTCAGCCGGCTGCCGGAGTAAAAGTTTCCAAGATCACAAATCTTGCAAATGATATTGCCATGAATCTTGCAGCGGACAGCGTTCGTATAGAAGCACCTATTCCCGGAAAGCCTGCTATCGGAATTGAAGTCCCGAATACTATAAAAGATACAGTATCGCTGCGTGATATTTTGGAGAGCGATGCATTTAAAAATTCAAAGAGTAAGCTTGCATTTGCAGTTGGCAAGGACATTGGAGGCAGTGCTATAGTTGGAGACGTTGCAAAAATGCCGCATATGATCATTGCAGGTGCTACAGGTTCAGGTAAGTCTGTCTGTACGAATTCTATTATAATGAGTATTCTTATGAATGCAACTCCAGACGAAGTAAAGCTGATACTTATCGATCCTAAAATTGTAGAGTTTCGTGTGTACGAAGGCATACCGCACTTGCTTATCCCTGTTGTAACAGATCCTAAAAAAGCTGCCGGTGCACTTAATTGGGCAGTACAGGAAATGCTTCGCCGTTATAAGCAGTTTGCAGAACTTAATGTACGTGATATATATGATTATAATCAGAAGGCAGTTCAAGATGGCAGCAGTCTTGTAAAAATGCCGCAGATAGTTATTGCCATAGATGAGCTTGCAGACCTTATGATGGCTGCCTCAAAGGAAGTCGAGGACGCAATATGTCGTTTGGCTCAAATGGCACGTGCCGCAGGTATGCATCTTATTATTGCTACACAAAGACCTACAACAGATATTATAACAGGTCTTATAAAAGCTAATATCCCAAGCCGTATAGCACTTTCTGTTATGTCACAGATTGATTCACGTACTATTCTTGATACCGGTGGTGCCGAAAAACTTTTAGGTCATGGTGATATGCTTTATTTGCCAAATGGTATGCCAAAGCCTTTGCGTGTACAAGGCTGTTATACATCTACTGCTGAAATTGAAAGAGTTGTAGAGTTTATAAAGAATCAATCGCAAAGCAGTTATGATGAAAGTATAATTGAAGAAGTTGAGCATAATATTCCTGTTACAAAGGCAGATAAGGCAGCTCAAAACAGCGATGCAAACAGTGAACCGGGCAATGATGACGCTTTGATCGAACAGGCAATAGAATATATTGTTCAGGCAGGACAGGCATCAACATCATCACTGCAAAGACGTCTTAAAATAGGCTATGCGAGAGCTGCACGTATTATGGACGAACTTGAAAATATGGGTATAATCGGTCCATATGAAGGAGCTAAGCCACGCCGTGTGCTTATGACTCCACAGCAGCTTGCGGAACGAAAAAATCACAGTGCCAGATAAAAAGATTAGATAGGAGTATATGTACCTATGGATAGTTTTCTTCCCGTAACATATGAAGAAATGAAAAACAGAGGAATAGACCAGCCTGATTTTGTATATGTAATAGGTGATGCTTATGTCGATCACCCGAGTTTTGGTGCAGCAATAGTATCACGTTTGATAGAATCTCTTGGATACAGTATATGTATTATTTCTCAGCCGAACTGGCATAGTACAAAAGACTTTATGCGTTTTGGCAAACCAAAATTGGCATTTCTTGTAACCGGCGGAAATATAGATTCTATGGTTGCACATTACACAGCAGCAAAAAGAAAACGCAGCAACGATATGTATTCTCCCGATGGAAAAGCAGGAAAACGTCCTGACAGAGCTGTAATCACATATTGCAGAAAAATACGTGAAGCTTATCCTGACGCAGCAATTGCTATTGGCGGACTGGAGGCATCACTCAGACGTTTTGCACATTATGACTATTGGGACGATGATGTACGTCAGTCTATTCTTGTTGACAGCGGAGCAGATCTTTTGATGTATGGTATGGGTGAACATCAGATAACAGATCTTTGCCAAAGACTCGGATCAGGTGAAGCTATATCAGATATTCGTGACATTCGTGGAACTTGCTATATTTGCAAGACATCGGATACACCATACGGAGCTGTTCAGTGTCCGGATTATGTTCAGGTTTGCAGTGATAAAAAAGCTTATGCCAAAGCTACACGTCAGCAATATGATCAACAGGACGAGGTTTATGGAAAAACAGTTATTCAGCGTCATGGAGATAAAATGCTTGTACAAAATCCGCCTGCATATTCTCTTTCACAGGAAGAGCTTGATGCAGTATACAGATTGCCGTTTACAAGAAAAGTACATCCTATGTATGATAAAGACGGAGGCGTTCCGGGAATTGAAGAAGTGCAGTTTTCCATTGCACATAACAGAGGCTGTTTTGGATATTGTAATTTTTGTTCTATCGCTTTGCATCAAGGAAGGCATGTTACCTGTAGAAGTGAAGAATCTGTTTTAGAAGAAGCAAAGAAAATTACAGAAATGGAAAACTTTAAGGGATATATACATGATGTTGGAGGACCTACTGCCAATTTCCGTCATCCGTCATGTGATAAGCAGCTGAAAGCTGGTATGTGCAAAGGCAAAAAATGCTTGGCACCTACACCATGTCCGGCATTGAAATCAGATCATAAAGAATATCTTGATATGCTTCGAAAGCTGAGAAGTCTGCCAAAGGTAAAGCGTGTATTTATAAGAAGCGGTATAAGATTTGATTATTTATTGGAAGACAAAGATGAAAGCTTTTTTAAGGAGCTTGTAAAAGAACACGTAAGTGGTCAGCTTAAAGTTGCACCGGAGCATTGCAGCAATGTTGTTCTTGACAAAATGGGTAAGCCGCATATAGAAACATATAATCGTTTTCAGAAGCGTTTTTATGAGATAACAAAGAGCATAGGCAAGGAACAGTATCTTGTTCCATATTTAATGTCGTCACATCCGGGAAGTACTCTTCAGGAAGCAATAAAGCTTGCACTTTATCTGCGTGATAATAATATTCATCCCGAACAGGTTCAGGATTTTTATCCTACACCCGGAACTATCTCTACTTGTATGTATTATACAGAGCTTGATCCCTATACAATGGAGAAGGTTTATGTTCCAAAAACATCAAAAGATAAGGCGATGCAGAGGGCACTTTTGCAGTATTATCTTCCAAAAAATCGTGAACTTGTCTTGGAAGCACTTAAGCGTGCAGGCAGGTATGACCTTATAGGCAGTGGTAAAGGCTGTCTTGTTGCCGCTGATAATAATACAAAGAACAATTCTCAAAAAGGCAGCATAAATTCTAAAAGAAAAGGAGAAAGCAGTACATGGCACAAACAAAACGCAAGAGCAGTTCCTCGTCAAAAAAAGGCAAGTCAAGTTCAAAGCAAACTGCCAAAAAGAAAAAACAATTCTCGGAAGCCAAAGTAATGACAATAGGAACTTTAGTCGTTTTAGCTGTAGCGTTTATGTATCGTGCATCCGGTTGTTATATTGATATGGACGGTCTGCCCGGGATTGAACATACAAAAAAAGACAGCGTAAGTTCAGGTGAAGGCAGTATTACAAATGTTCATTTCTTAGATGTAGGACAGGGTGACAGCATTCTTATATGCGGTTCGGATAAAAACGTATTGATAGATGGCGGAGAACGTGATCAAGGTGACGTTGTGCTTGCAGATATAAAAGAGCTTGGCGTTGAAAGACTTGACTACATAATAGCAACTCATCCGCATTCTGACCATATAGGCGGACTGGTTGATGTTTTAAATTATGCAGCTGATTATGATGACCTTTCAGTAAGTGAGGTAATTATTCCTGATATACCAGAGGAAGATGTTCCGACTACAGTTGTATATGAAAAGTTTTTAGATGGAGCAGAGGCGAATAATGCTGATGTAACATTTGCCGAATATAAAATGACTATAGATATAGGCAGCGGTATGATAACACTTTATCCGCCGGTTGAGGATAAGAATTACAGTTCGCTAAATGATTATTCTGTATGTGCATATCTTGACTGCGGTGAAACATCGTTTTTCTTTACAGGTGATATGGAAAAGCCGGAAGAAAAGGATATGCTGAATGCAGGTTATTTACATGGTTTGAGTGCAACTGTTTTAAAGGCTGGTCATCATGGAAGCAGTACATCTTCATCTAAAGAACTGCTTGATTTATTAGATCCTCAGTATGTTGTCATTTCATGCGGTACCGGAAACAAATATGGTCATCCTCATAAAGAGTCACTTAAGCGATTTGGGGAATATGCTGATAAGGTATACCGTACGGATTTTGATGGTACTATAACTTGCACTACGGATGGAAAAAATCTTGCATGGACAGTAAAGGGCAGTTAAATTATGTTTTATAGTATAGATCGCTTTGAAGAAAATTTTGCTGTTTTAATTTCAGACGAAGACGGTTCGGGCTTGTGCGTTGATAGAGAAATCATTCCTGAAGGGGCAAAAGAAGGAGCTGTTTTAAAATTTGAAAATGGAGAATATATATTTGACCCTGATGAAACAGCGAGAAGAAGAAAAGCATTATTTATGCGTACAAAAATGCTGAGTAAAAAGAGAAAGGTATAGTTAAAATTATAAAAGAGAGGATCATATGGAAACAGACCATTTAATAATAGGTGGAGGTGCAGCAGGAGTTTTTGCAGCTTTGACTATTGCAAAGTGCGGCGGCAGCTGTATTATAATCGAAAAGAATGAATACATAGGGCGGAAACTTCGCATAACAGGCAAAGGCAGATGCAACCTTACAAATAACTGCGACAGAGATACTCTTATAACTAAAATCCCACACGGAGGAAAGTTTTTATATAGTGCATTTTCAAAATGTTCTCCTCAGGATGTAATGGATTATTTCGAGTCTATAGGTGTGCCATTAAAGACAGAACGTGGAAACCGTGTGTTTCCGGTAAGCGATAAAGCCTCTGATATAACAGAAGCATTAAAACGTGAACTTAATCGAGCTGGTGTTCCGGTTGTTAGAGGAAATGTAAAAAAGCTTATTTTTGAAGATGGGCGTTGCAGCGGTGCTGTAACATCGGATGGAAAAACATTCAAGGCTAAAAATGTTTTAATAGCTACAGGAGGAAAATCTTATCCTATAACAGGCTCTACAGGTGATGGATATGAATTTTCAAGGTCAGCAGGTCATACTATAGAAAATCCAATGCCTTCTCTTATTCCGCTGGAAGTGAGCGAAGATTGGTGTGCCGATTCTGCTGGACTTACACTTAAAAATATCCGGCTTAGAATAATTGAGAAAAATAAAAAATGCAGATTTGACGAGCAGGGTGAGATAACTTTAATGAATTATGGTATATCAGGTCCGCTTACACTCAGTGCCAGTGCCGTTTTAAATCAGCCCTTTGAATCTGATCAATATACAGCTGAAATAGATCTAAAGCCGGCATTGTCACAGCAGCAGCTTGACAGCAGGATCCTTCGTGAAATATCAAATATGCCAAATGCAGTGCTTGGACAGCTTATGCGAAAACTTTTGCCGGGTCAGTTAATATCCTCAGTATGCAGTTTGTGCGGACTTTCGCCGGATCTAAGGGTTTGTGAGCTTACAAAGCAGCAGAGAAGCTTGATAATATCTCAGCTTAAAAAAACAGTACTTCATATAACAGGGACAAGACCTGTTTCCGAAGCGATCATAACACGTGGCGGTGTATCTGTAAAAGAAATAAATGCAAAAACTATGGAATCAAAAATTATGCCATGTTTGTATTTTGCCGGTGAAGTGATCGATGCTGATGGTTTTACAGGTGGATTTAATTTGCAAATAGCATTTTCAACTGCATATTGTGCAGGCATTGCCATGACACAAGCGGTTTATAAAAACTAATTATATTTATATTAAATTATATTTAATTAAAAAAGGAGAAGTATATGAAAACAATAAACATTGCCATTGACGGGCCTGCCGGTGCAGGTAAAAGCAGCGTTGCAAGAGAGGTTTCTTCTGAGCTTGGATTTATTTATGTAGATACTGGAGCTCTTTATCGTACAGTTGCACTTTATGCTTGTGATAATGACATTAAAAGTGAAAAGGAACTTATAGAAGCTCTTGATGATATTAACATTGAGCTTAATTTCATAAGTGGTACACAAAGAATAATGCTTAACGATGAAGATGTTACAGACGATATTAGAACGCCGGAAATATCTATGGGTGCGTCTAGAGTTTCTGCTATTCCTGAGGTGAGAAAGTATTTGTTTGACTTACAAAAGAAAATAGCACGTGAAAATGATGTAATAATGGACGGACGTGATATTGGTACAGTTGTGCTGCCGGATGCGGATCTTAAAATATTTCTTACAGCTTCTGTTGATGAACGTGCAAGCCGCCGATATATAGAACTTAAAGAAAAATCAGAATGTCCGTCATATGAAGAGATTCGTGAAGATATAATAAAGCGTGATTACAATGATTCACATCGTGCTGTAGCACCTCTTCGTAAGGCAGATGATGCATATGTTGTTGATACTACTTATATGGGATTTCATGAGGTTTGTGCAGAAATTATATCTGTTATAAAAACAAAGTTGGAAATTGATGATTAAAGGAGTGTTTTATGAAATATCATATTACAAATTTTCTTTATAAACTTGTAAGTATATTAGTAAGAATATTCTTATTCCCGGTATATAGTATACGTTTTGAAGGCAGAGAAAATATACCAAAAGACACTTCTTGTATATTTGCTTCAAATCACCGCAGCTATCTTGATCCGGTACTGATAGGACTTGTAAAACATAAGCCTCTTGGATTTATTGCCAAAGAACCATTGTTTAAAAATCCTGTATTTTCTGGACTTATAAGAATGCTTGGAACGATTCCTGCAACATGGTCAAAAGATCCTGATTATAATCTTATGGCAAAAGCTTCTGAAAAGCTTAATTCTGGATTTAATATGACTATTTTTCCAGAAGGTACACGTCATACAGACGGCAAAGTAGGCAAAGGAAAATCAGGAGTATGTGTTCTTTCTGCTAAAAGCGGTGTTCCGGTAGTGCCTATTGGAATTATTTTTAATTCTAACAATTTGCATTTTCGCAGCAAGATCTGCGTTCGTATAGGTAAACCGCTTTATCCAGAAGAATATGGCTTAACGGCTGATTCAAGCCCTATTGAAATGAAAAAAATGAAAAATGATATCATGGATTCTATTAAAAAGATGGTTGAAGAAAATCCGCCGTTTGAAATCATTTATGATGAACCAAAACATAAGACATCACGTGAGAAGGCTCGTGATGAAAGAAAAAATCAGTCCAAGGAGAGTTGAATTATGTTTGAGATAACTGTTGCAAAATCTGCCGGATTTTGTTTTGGTGTGGATCGTGCAGTAAAAATGACATATGAAGCGATAGATAAATATCCAGCTGTGGCAACTCTCGGGCCAATTATTCACAATAACAATGTAGTTGATGATATGCTTAAGCGTGGTGCAAGGATAATAAATGAAGTTTCTGAACTGCGTCCTAATGAATGTGCTGTGATACGTTCTCATGGTGTTAGCAAAAGTGTTTATGAAGAACTGGAAGCTAAAGGCAATCCATATGTTGATGCAACTTGCCCATTTGTTGCGAAAATTCATAAAATAGTTGCAAAGCATACTGCTATGGGAGATTATGTTTTGATAGCAGGAGATTCAAATCATCCTGAAGTTGCTGCGATTGTTGGACATTGCAATGGTAACTGCAGTGTCTTTGAAAATGATGAATCACTTATAAATTTTATGAGAATAAAGTATGAAACATTAGGCAAAAGGCTTGCAATTGTTGCCCAAACAACGTATAATATATTAGTATGGGAAAAGTGTATTGATGCTCTACCAAAAGATGATCCGAATATAATGGTTTATGACACAATCTGTCATGCAACGCAGGTGCGACAGTCAGATGCAGACGAACTTTCAAGGAATTCTGATTTGATGATTATCGCCGGCGGTAAGCACAGCTCCAATACAGTGAAGCTGTTTGATGTGTGCCGAAAGAACTGCCGTTCCTATCATATCGAAACCTCGGATGAGCTTTATACTCTCAACCTGTGTGATGCCAAGCGTATAGGCATTACTGCCGGTGCGTCCACTCCGGCACATATTATTGAGGAGGTAAAAACCACTATGACTGAAATCATAACTGAGGACAACATGAACTTTGAGGAACTGCTTGACCAGTCCTTCAAGAAAATACATACAGGAGAAAAAGTTAAGGGCACTGTTGTAGCACTCAACAATAACGAGGCTATCGTTGAAGTAGGCACAAAGCACACAGGCTATGTACCGCTGAACGAGTTAACAGATGATCCGTCTTTGACACCGGCTGACATCGTTAAAGTCGGCGATGAGGTTGACCTGATTGTAACAAAGATCAATGACCAGGAAGGTATCGTTATGCTTTCCAAAAAGAAGGTCGATGAACAGAAGGGCTTTGAGGAAATCATCAAGGCTAAGGAAGAAGAAACTGTAATTGAAGGTACTGTACAGAGTGTTGTTAAGGGCGGCGTTATTGCAAGTTTTGCAGGCGTTAGAGTATTTATCCCTGCATCACAGAGCGGTCTGCCAAGAAATGCTGATCTGAATGTTCTGCTTAAGACAAAGGCTAAGTTCGTTATTCTTGAAGTAAATGAACATAGAAGACGTGCTGTAGGTTCTATCAAGGCTGTTATGAGAGCTGAAAGAGAAGCTGCTAAGGAGAAGTTCTGGGAAGCAGCTAATGTAGGCGACACATTCAAGGGTGAAGTTAAGTCACTCACAAGCTACGGTGCATTTGTAGACCTTGGCGGAATTGACGGTATGGTTCATATTTCTGAGCTGTCTTGGAAGCGTATTAAGCATCCATCGGAAGTTGTTAAGGTTGGTGATTTTATCGAAGTTTACATAAAGGAACTTGATAAAGAAAACAATAGAATTTCTCTGGGCTACAAAAAGACAGAGGACAATCCTTGGGAGCAGTTCAAGGCTAACTACAATGTTGGCGATGTTATTTCTGCAAAGATCGTTTCTATCACACCTTTCGGTGCATTCGCTCAGATAATCGATGGTGTTGATGGTCTTATCCACATTTCTCAGCTGGCTAACAAGCGAGTTGACAATGTTAAGGATATTGTTTCTATTGGCGATACTGTTGATGTTAAGATCATTGATGTTGATATTGAAAATAAGAGAATCAGCATCTCAATGAGAGCACTTCTTGAAGATGATGCAGATGCAGATGAAGCTGATGATGAGGCTGCTGACGCTGAATAATTGAATTTTAAATTTAACAGATAAAAATTTTGAGGGAGCTGTCGCTTATGCGGCAGCTCCCCTTTTGATAGATTTAAATAGTGCTTGCAAGCCTGTCTACTTCTTCTTTGATTTCCGGACAAAAATCCAGATACCAATCTATGCTTTCACGGATATATCTTATTTTAAAGTTAGTATCTGTAACAAATGCACTTCTTAAGTTGTGAAGCCTGTCTGCACCTTTTACAGCAAATGCTATTGGGTTGCTTTTTATGCCAGCAACATATTCAGACATTATATAACCATCTGATTTAGTCAGCAGCTTTACAGCTTCAAGAACATCTTTTCCGCCAATACGCTCTATCTCTTCTTCCGAGGCATCTGTATCTTCCAGAAGATCGTGGAAAAGTGCTGTTATCTGATAGTTTATATCAAACCCTTTTTCTTTTAATATCTCTGCAACAGCAGCAGGGTGTGTTATGTATGGCTCACCGCCTTTGCGATATTGTCCTTTATGTTTTTCCTCGGCATATTTATATGCTTCTTTAAATTTTTCATTATCATTATTCATTTTAGTTTATTCCTTTCACATTTCAAGATTTAGCATATTCTGCTTTTCTCGCAGTATCTCCAGCATGGTTTCCGCGTTTCGTTTCTGATTGGGGAATTTTACACCTATAACTTTTGGACTGAATTGGAATTTGATTTTGTATGTTTGATCTGCCTTAAATTCTATGCATACTGACTTCTGACCAAATAAAGCGTTGGATATTTTAATTTTTTTAAGATGATCCATGCTTATTAAAATAGGAGCTTCATTTATTATGCCTATTTGATAGCCGATAAATCGATTTTTATTTGTAATTGCCGCATATCCGGCTGCAAAATCTCCTGATCTAAAAAAACCTGTGCCTTTAAACATACAGTAGATAGGTGCTTCTATGTATTCATCTGGTTCAATTAAAAACTGACTAAGTATATTAAGCATTTCTGTTTCATTATATTTTTTTGTTATCATGCTCATAATAATATCTCCCTTATATGCTTATATATTTTTTAATCCGGACAGGTTATTTCCATAACTTGTTCTATCATTATATGCAGAAGATTACTCTGGGGCGTATCAGCTGCACGATAATAGACCTCTTTGCCTTCTCTACGGCTTATAATAAGTCCGCTTTCTCGCAGAGGCTTTAGATGATGTGCTATAGCAGGACTTGACATATTCATCATAGCAGCAATATTTATAACACATTCTTCGCAGTGACAAAGCAGCCAGAAAATGCGTAGTCTGGTAGTGCTTCCAAGATGTTGGAACAGATCTGCAACATTGTTGAATTTATCTTCATTATCAAGCTGTGTTTGTAAATTTTTTAATTGTTCACCGTTTCCATGGTCATGTGGTAAATCTTCTTTTAATTTTAACATATGCATTTCCTCCGGTTTATTTTTTTAATAAAATTCAAAAAAGCCTTGACTTATGGCTTTTATTATATTATACTATAATTACAACAATTAAGCAAGTGTTTAATCGTAATTCTAATAAAACATTTTTTAGAAAGAGGTCATTGATATGAAAAAGACTTATAAAATTGAAGTAGACTGTGCTAATTGTGCAAATCTTATGGAAGGTGCAGCTGCTAAAGTTGATGGTGTAGCTTCTGTAACAGTTAATTTCATGACTCAGAAAATGATTGTTGAGTTTGAAGATGGATACGAAGAAAATAAAGTTATGAAAAGTGTTCTTAAATTATGCAAAAAAGTAGAACCAGACTGTGAAATTGAACTTTAATAATTTTTAAATTTTACGCCCTTGAAATAATTCTTGGGCGTAAAATAAAAACGAATGATTAAACATTTGCTTAATTATGATTTTAAGGAGGAGTTTATTTATGAATAAGAAACAAAAGAAAATTCTTGTGCGAATCATAATTGCGGCTGTTATGCTCGTTGTATTATTTTTTATACCGGCAACTGGAATCTTGAGATTTTTACTTTATTTGGCAGTATATTTGATTATAGGTTATGATGTATTGCTTAAAGCGTTCAGAGGAATTTTGAATGGACGAATTTTTGATGAAAATTTTCTTATGACAATTGCAACAGTGGGAGCATTTGCATTGGCTATTTATGAAAAAAGCGGAGATTATATTGAAGCGATTTCTGTTATGCTGCTTTATCAAGTTGGTGAACTTTTCCAGAGTTTTGCTGTTGGAAAGAGCAGAAAGAATATAAGCAATCTTATGGATATTCGTCCGGATTATGCTAATATCGAAGTTGATGGCAGTCTGGAACAGGTGGATCCTGATGAAGTAAAAATCGGCAGTGAAATTATCGTTCAGCCCGGTGAGAGAGTGCCGATAGATGGAATAATTATAGAAGGCAATTCATCACTCAATACAAGTGCGATCACAGGAGAAAGTATCCCTAGTGATGTTGAAAAGGGCGATGAGATTATAAGCGGTTCTATAAATATGACAGGTACTTTGAAGATTCAGACTACAAAAGAATTCGGCGAATCTACAGTTTCAAAAATTTTGGAGCTTGTGGAAAATTCCAGTTCTCATAAGTCAAAGTCAGAAAACTTTATTTCTAAATTTGCAAGAATATATACGCCTATCGTATGCTGCAGTTCGATTGTTTTAGCATTGCTTCCGCCGATTATAAGTTTGATTTTAGGTATGCCTGCACATTGGGAAAACTGGGTGTATAGAGCCTTGATATTCCTTGTAATAAGTTGTCCGTGTGCACTTGTAATAAGTGTACCGCTAAGCTTTTTTGCTGGTCTTGGCGGAGCGAGCAAAGAAGGAATTTTGATAAAGGGTTCTAATTATTTGGAAACACTTTCTAAGGCAAAATATGTGGTGTTTGATAAAACAGGAACACTTACTCAGGGTATATTTGAAGTAAGTGAAATGCATAATACTACTGTATCGAAAGAGAAGCTTTTGGAGTATACCGCTCTTGCTGAATGTTCATCATCACATCCGATAAGCAAGAGCATTCAAAAGGCATATAAAGCAAATGGAAATGAAATAAACCGTGGCAGGGTATCCGATATAGAGGAGATAAGTGGTTATGGAGTAACTGCGAAGGTTGACCAAGTAAGTGTTGCGGCCGGAAACAGTAAGCTTATGAAAAAGTTGGGAATTGCATTTGAAGAATGCAACAGTTTAGGCACAGTAGTTTATACAGCACTTAATGGAGAATATGCAGGATATATAGTTATATCAGATGCTTTAAAACCAACATCAAAGCAGGCGATAGCTGAACTAAAAAATGCGGAAATTCAAAATATTATTATGCTTACAGGTGATAGAAAAAATGCTGCTGAAAAAGTAGCTGATGAATTGAGAATTGATTATATAAAAAGTGAACTTTTGCCTGTTGATAAAGTTAATGAAATTGAGAAGATTATTAAAGAAAAGCCGGAAAGATCAAAGTTGGTATTTGTTGGCGATGGCATAAATGATGCACCAGTTTTGACACGTGCAGATATAGGCATTGCTATGGGTGCTATAGGTTCTGACGCAGCAATTGAAGCGGCAGATGTAGTGCTTATGGACGATGATCCAATCAAAATATCCAAGGCGATAAAAATATCAAAAAAATGTATTGGTATAGTTTATCAAAATATTATATTTGCGATAAGCATAAAATTTATTTGCCTTTTATTGAGCGCCTTTGGAATAGCGAATATGTGGCTTGCTATATTTGCAGATGTGGGCGTAGCGATTATTGCTATATTGAATGCAGTGAGAGCTATGAGAATAGGAAAAAAGTAGATGTTCATTTAATAATATTAAGTATCAATAAGCAAAATGAATAATGAAAAGCAAATTTGGTATAAATGTTTAAATATTAAATATAATAGGAAAAAATCTATTGACATCGTGAGTTCTATGTGTTATTATAAATGTAGGTTAAAGGATATGGGTTTTAAAAAGTCTGTTTTCCTTAAACAAAAATATTTTTTGCTTGTATGGCAAAGGAGAGATGAAAAATGGCAAAAGTAATGCCCAGTGAATGGGAAGGTTTTAACGGCGGTGCATGGACATCTACAATAGATGTACGTGACTTTATTCAAAAGAACTACACACCTTATGAAGGTGATGAAAGCTTTCTGGCAGGACCAACTGATGCTACAAAGCAGCTTTGGGATCAGGTTCTTGGTTTATTCCAGCAGGAAAGAGAAAATGGCGGCGTACTTGATATGGATACAAAGATCGTATCTACCGTTGATTCTCATGACGCAGGTTATTTAAACAAGGATATCGAAAAGATCGTTGGTTTTCAGACTGATAAGCCTTTGAAGCGTTCACTTCAGCCTTTTGGCGGTATTCGTATGGCAGAGGGTGCTTGCAAGGCATACGGTTATGAAGTTGATCCTGAAATCAGTTTCATTTTTAATAAATATCGTAAGACACACAATACAGGCGTATTTGATGTTTATACTCCTGAAATGATGTCTGCACGTCACAATGCAATTATTACAGGTCTGCCAGATGCTTACGGTAGAGGAAGAATCATAGGCGACTACAGAAGAGTTGCTCTGTATGGTGTTGATAGACTTATCGAAGATAAGCAGTATCAGAAGTCTACTATTTGCGGTACAATGACAGAAGACAAGATCCGTCTTCGTGAAGAGATCGCAGAGCAGGTAAAGGCTCTTAAGGCTCTTAAGAATATGGCTGCTAAATATGGCTATGATATTTCTAAGCCAGCTATAAATGCACAGGAAGCTATTCAGTGGACTTATTTTGCATATCTTGGTGCAGTTAAGGATCAGAATGGTGCTGCAATGAGCCTTGGCCGTACTTCTACTTTTATTGATATTTATATTCAGCGTGATCTGGATAATGGTGTCATTACAGAAGAACAGGCTCAGGAATATATCGACCACTTCATCATGAAGCTGCGTATGGTTAAGTTTGCAAGAACACCTGAATACAATGCGCTGTTCTCTGGCGACCCTCAGTGGGTAACAGAGTCTATCGGTGGTATGGGCATTGACGGCAGAACTCTCGTAACAAAGAGCAGCTATCGTTATCTGCATACTCTTGAAAATCTGGGTACAGCTCCAGAGCCAAACCTTACAGTACTTTGGTCAAAGAAACTTCCTGAATCATTCAAGAGATATTGTGCAAAGCTTTCTATCAACACATCATCATTCCAGTATGAAAATGATGATCTTATGAGAGTAACTCACGGTGATGACTATGCAATCGCTTGCTGCGTATCCTCTATGAGAGTAGGTAAGGAAATGCAGTTCTTCGGTGCTCGTGCAAACCTTGCAAAGTGTCTGCTGTACGCTATCAATGGCGGTGTTGATGAAAGAGTTGATGCTAAGACAGGCAAGCATAATCAGGTTGGTCCTAAGTACAGACCAGTAACAGATGAATATCTTGATTATGATGATGTAATGGATAAGTATACAGATATGATGAGATGGCTCGCTGGTCTGTATGTTAATACTTTGAACTGTATTCACTATATGCACGATAAGTATTGCTATGAAGCACTCCAGATGTCACTTCATGACAGAGATGTAAAGCGTTACTTTGCAACAGGTATCGCAGGTTTGTCAGTAGTAGCTGACTCACTGTCTGCTATTAAGTATGCAAAGGTTAAGTGCGTTCGTGATGAATTTGGCGTTGTAACTGACTTTGACATCGAAGGCGATTTCCCGAAATACGGTAACAACGACGATCGTGTAGATGAAATTGCTGTTGAGATCCTGAACAAGTTTATGGACATGGTTCGCAGCAATCACTGCTACAGAAACGGTGTTCCTACAACATCAATTCTTACAATTACATCTAACGTTGTATATGGTAAGAAGACAGGTAATACACCTGATGGTCGTAAGATGGGTCAGCCTCTGGCTCCTGGTGCAAATCCAATGCACGGCAGAGATACTCACGGTGCAGCTGCATCTATGGCATCTGTTGCTAAGCTTCCTTGGAGCAATGCACAGGACGGTATTTCCAACACATTCACTGTAATTCCTGATGCTTTGGGTAAGGACAGTGGCGTATTTGCTGGTGATATCGATATTGAATCTATCAGAGAGAGTATGAAAGACTAATTTCTATCCTTGATATATATGGGAGGGATACCAATGGCTTTAGAACCTGAAGAAAAAAATCAGGCAGACGATATTGTAAATATGATTGAGAACCTGATGGCATCGGGAACAGGACATATTACTGTTACACCGGAAGATTTGGAAAACAATGGTCTTAAAGTAAACACTTACAGAAGTATGGATTGTTCTAAGGGTAATATGGCTTGCTGCCAGCCCACTGAATTTTTGGACGAGGAATAAATATTATTATTATATTTTAGGAGGAGTTTGTCATGACAAATGAAAAGCAAATTGATAACCTTGTAGAATTGATTGATGGTTATGCAGAAAAAGGTGGACATCACCTGAACGTAAATGTTCTTAATCGAGAAACTCTTCTCGATGCTCAGCAGCATCCTGAAAAGTATCCACAGCTGACAATCCGTGTAAGTGGTTATGCTGTAAACTTCATCAAGCTGACTAAAGAACAGCAGGATGACGTTATCTCCAGAACATTCCACGCTGCTCTTTAATTCGGTGCAGAATAAGTTTAACTAAGAATTTATGAATTTATGTGGGCGTGCTTATCAAGGTACGCCCACATTTTTTATTATAAGGAGGTACTAATAAATGGAAGGATATATTCATTCAACTGAAAGTTTCGGTACAGTAGACGGACCGGGAATACGTTTTGTAATATTTTTTCAGGGATGTCCTATGAGATGTCAGTATTGCCATAATCCAGATACGTGGAAACTTAATGTAGGTGAAAAGCGAACAGTTGAGTCATTGCTTGAAGAGTACGATGGTCTGAAAGAATTTCTCAAGAGTGGAGGGATAACTGCAACAGGCGGCGAGCCGCTTATGCAGATGGAATTTGTAACAGAGCTTTTCCGTGAAGCCAAAAAAAGAGGTGTGCATACTTGTCTTGATTCTTCCGGCATTATGTTTAATGAAAGCAAAAAAGCTGAATTCGATGAGCTTATGAAATATACAGACCTTATAATGCTTGATATTAAGCATATTGATGATGAAGAGCATAAGAAACTTACCGGTCATTCAAATAAAAATATTCTTGCTTTTGCTGAATATACACGTGATTTAGGCAAAGAATTGTGGATTCGTCATGTCGTGGTGCCTGGAATCACACTCAATGAAAAGTATCTGAAGGAACTTGGATATTTTATTGGCGGACTTGATAATCTTAAAGCACTTGATGTGCTGCCTTATCATACAATGGGTATAGTGAAGTATGAACAGCTTGGCAAGGAATATCCGCTTGCTGGAATAGAGCCTGCAACAAAAGAACAGGCAGTATGGGCTAAGAATATTATATTTGAAGGTCTTAAAGAGCGTCTTCGTGATGAGAATAAAAAAGATTAAAAAGTTAATATTTTTAATTTTTTGTTATTGCAAATAGGATGGAAATTTGATATAATATAAAGTACAGGCTTTTTTGCCAAATATTTTAGTGGAGGTACATTATGAACGCTGACCCGTATCCTGCCGATATTTATAATATTTATGCAGGATTGCTGCATATGAAAATTGCAGTACAACAAAAATAGTAAAGGCAGCGGACAAAGTATGTCCATACGGTTGCTGCCTTTGCGGAAAGGTGGTAACCGTGATAGAATATTATAAGACTGTAAACGGAAAGCTTAAGGAGCTAAAGCAAATGGAAGCTGGCTGTTGGGTGTCTGTTGTTGACCCTACGGCAAAAGAAATGCAAATGCTTATTGAGAATTATGGTCTTGACAGTGGATTTATAAAATCTTCATTGGACGAAGAGGAATCGTCACGTGTTGAACGTGAAGAAGATCAGACACTTATAATAGTGGATACTGCGGTTTCTGAAGTTTCTAAGAATGAAACTTTGAAGTTTTATACTATGCCGCTTGGCATAATAATAACAGATCAGCACGTATTTACAATCTCTCTTAAAAGCAGCAAGGTGATTGATGACTTGATCGCAGGACGAATTCAGAATATTCAAACGAGTTTTAGAACGCAATTTGTCTTAAGGGTTATTATGTATATTACATCAATATACCTTGTTTATCTGAAACGAATTGATAAGGCATCAGATGTTTTGGAAAGACAGCTTCATGTTGCAGTAAAGAATCAACAGCTTTTGCAAATGATGGAGCTTGAGAAGTCTCTTGTATACTTTACAACATCTTTAAAATCTAATGACTTGACGGTCAATAAAATACTAAGAGGAAGAGTTATTAAGCTTTATGAAGAAGATCAGGAACTCCTTGAAGATGTATTGATTGAGCTGAAACAGGCTCAAGAAATGGCAAGTATTTATTCAGGAATTCTTGCAGGAATGGTTGAAGCGTGTGGTTCGGTTATATCGAATAATTTGAACTTTGTAATGTGGCGGCTTACTATTTTAACTATCATTTTGGCTATACCAAATATGGTCTATAGTTTTTACGGAATGAATACAAAGGATCTTCCGTTTTCAGAGCATACGTTATTTCCAATGATCTTATCTTTAGTTGTTACATTAGTAGCTGCATTGATTTTATTTAAATTTGGAAAGTTTAACAAAAGGTAGTTTTAATAAAACTTAATAATAACGATAATAATGTAAATAAAATATACGAGCCGAAGTCTGTTTGAATCGGCTCGTTTTTATGTAGATAATTTAATTAGCAAAGTTGATTTATACGGATTTTTTTGTTAAATACATTGACAGGTGTGCTTATTTATGTTAATATGAAATATAGAAGTATTATGGATTATATGGGTTATGTAATATGGTTCTGGACGTTTTAATAAATTATTTGGAATTGCCCGTAGACAACGATAGGAGTTGAATGTTCTGACGTGAAAAAAATCGTTATTACAATACTTAGCGTAATTTTCAGTTTGTCTTTTCTTTTAAAAATAATTCCATCAAGTATTTATGCAATGGCTCTTGAATCTGTTGAAGATGAATTTTTATTTAATGGTAATATATATTATCAAATAAATAAATCAGGTGAAATTGTGATCACTCATGCAAAGGATTCAGTAACAGAAGCGAATATACCTTGCGAAATAGATGGAATGCCTGTTACAGAGATAAGCGATGGTGCGTTTAGTGGAAAAACACGACTTTCTAAGGTCGTGATTCCGAATACTGTAGTCAAAATTGGCAAACACGCATTTTATCAGTGTATGCGTCTTAAAGAAGTAGAAATACCGGATAGTGTAACAGAAATTGGTTGGAATATTTTGGAAGGCACACCGTGGATTCAAGATTATATTGGAGATTATGTTATTGTTGGAAATAAAATAATCATATCATATAAGGGAAAAGATGAAAATGTTGTAATTCCTGATGGCGTTACTGCGATAGGCGGGTGTACATTTGAGAATAATAAATCTATCGTATCAGTAATTATTCCGGGAAGTGTACGTGTAATAGGAGGTCTTGCATTTTCGGGTTGTGCAAATCTTACTGAATGTATAATTCCTGACGGTACTTGTATAATTGAAGATTATGCTTTTAATTTTTGCACTTCTCTTAAAAGTGTTGATATAGCAAATAGTGTGGAGAGTATAGGAGGTCACGCCTTTATTGGATGCCGATCTCTTGCTTATGTCAAACTGCCTGATAATCTTAATAAAATTGAGATGGCTACGTTTTGTGGCTGTACAAATCTTGCTGAAATTAAAATACCAAAAACTGTATCAAATATAGGAAGTCAAGCGTTTATGCATTGTGCATCATTGAACGAGATCACACTGAGCAAGTCGGCCCAATCTATAGAAAAAGATGCTTTTTTAGGCTGCGACAAACTTAATAAGATAACAATATATAATGAGGATTGTTATATAGCTGATTATGAAAGTACTATATCGTCTGATACTGTAATATGTGGATTTAGTCCATCTACTGCTGAAAGTTTTGCTAATAATTATCAAAGACAGTTTGTGCTTGCAGAACCTATGAAAGGAGATTTGGATGAAGATGGTAATATTGATATAAGTGATGCTGTTTATGTTTTAGGTATGTATTCTAAATATGCTGCTGGTTGTATAGATAACATATGTGCATTTGATATGTCTGCTGGGGATATGAATGAGGATGGAAAAATTGAAATTGATGATGCTGTTACAATATTGAGCATTTATGCCCAAAAAGCAGCAGGGCTTATATGATTTATATGTTTTTTATAATTGAAAAAAATTATGGATAAGGGTGATTTTATGAAAAAAAATAAGAAAGGAAAAAGAATAACAGGTATTATTACAAGTTTATGCGTGTGTTGGGTTGCATGTGGCATTTCGATGACTTTAAGTGCAAGTGCTTATGAGTATACGCTTGATAATAATATTACAACTCAGGAAGAAGAAATCGTGTCTGACGGTTCGTTTGAATATAGAAGGATTTATTCAGATAATTTTGAAGAATCATTTGCAATTGAAGGGTTTGCAAGTGAGTGTTCAAAAGATTTTTCAGGCGAACTTATAATACCGGATTCGTTTTTAGGAATACCTGTTTCAGAAATATCAAAAAATGCATTTTCAGGGCAAACGGGAATCACATCAGTTGCGATCCCTGAATCTGTTGACAAAATAGGTGATTTCGCATTTAATGATTGTACGGAACTTACCGATATTAAAATGGGAGAAAATATTTCTAAAATAGGTATGTCGGCATTTGGTTCATGTATATCGCTTAATAGTGTTTCACTTCCGGATAATCTGGAATATATAGGACCTAAAGCTTTTCAGATATGTATTAACTTACAGGATGTAAACATTCCTTCTAGTGTATATGATATTGGTGCAGATGCGTTTTTTAAAACTAAGTTTTATAGTGATCTTTTGGAATTTAATCTGGAAAATAATTTTGTTATATATGACGGACGCATACTTTTCAGGTATATTGGCAATGATGTAGAATTAAATATTCCTAATGGAGTTGAACTTATAAGCGGTGGTGCTTTTTCGTCAAATGAAACTATTGAAACAATAAATTTGCCGGATACTATTAAAAGCATAAGCAGAAGTGCCTTTGATAATCTTTTTACACTGCATACATTAAATGGTATTGATAGAGTGTCTTATATAGGTAGAGATGCTTTTTGCGATTGTTCTTCTCTTGATAATATTACTATTTCAGGCGAACTTGATACTTTAATGAGTGGAACATTTTTCGGCTGTAAATCTTTAAGTAATATTTCATTATCCTATGGTATATCTGAGATCGGGACGAATGCTTTTACTGATTGTACAAATCTTGAATTGCTGGATATTCCAAAAAGTGTAAATATTATAAAAAATGATGCATTTGATGAATCTCTTGTAAGTGTTTTTATAGGCAATTCTGAATGCGTTTTTGAAGGTCGTCCGATTAAGGAGAATACATATATACATGGATATGCAGGTTCTACTGCTGAAATGTATGCAATTGAAAATGGAAATAGTTTTTATAACTTAAGTTTATCGGAAAGTACAACAAAAGAAACGACAACAACGTTATATACAACTTATACGACCTGTACAACCAATACAACTTATACGACTTGTACTACTAATACTGAATATACAACCATTACGACTAATACGAAAACTACAACTATAACAAAAGCAACCGGGACAACAACTAAAACAACTACTTCAACGAGTCCTCATAGTACATTAACGACTAAGCAAACACCATTGGAAAATAAGGAAATGGATATTGATGATGATGATAAAATTACTGTGCAGGATGCGGCTATTGTACTGTCTGTTTATTCAAAACATTCTGCTAATCTTCAGGTAGACGATGATTTATATAGTAAGGCGGATGTGAATAAAAATGGAGTTGTTGATATGGAAGATGCGATTATTATTTTGCAGTATTATGCAATGAAGGCAGCAGGACTTATCTAAAAGCACAAAAAATGGTATAAAATACAGTATTTGTTATGAAAATGTGAAAGATGATTAAAAACGCTTGACAAATGGAATAATGGGGTATATAATGAGATGGTATGTGATACAATAATTGCATATCATCTCATATTTCTTTGAAAAGGAGGAAGATTAATGCCTACGTTTAATCAGTTGGTACGTAAGGGAAGAAAGATGCTTGAGGACAAGTCTACAGCTCCAGCACTTCAGAAGGGTTACAATTCTAAGAAGAAGGTAACTACTAACCAGAGCTCACCGCAGAAGAGAGGCGTGTGTACAGCTGTTCGTACAGCTACACCTAAGAAGCCTAACTCAGCTATGAGAAAGATTGCCAGAGTTAAGCTGACAAATGGTTACGAAGTAACATCTTATATTCCTGGTATCGGTCACAATCTGCAGGAACATAGCGTTGTACTCATCAGAGGCGGACGTGTAAAGGACCTGCCTGGTGTACGTTACCACATCATCAGAGGCGCACTGGATGCACAGGGTGTTGCAAACAGAATGCAGTCTCGTTCTAAGTATGGTGCTAAGCGCCCGAAGGCTGGCAAGAAGTAATAATACAATATTGCCGAAATTAAAAAACAGGACATTAACAACCACAGGAAATATGTGGAGATCATATAGATTACTGCTGCAAGTTTTGGCGGCAGTGCTGCGATCCTCTCCCTTAGCTCCTGACGGTCGGCGTTTAAACGCCTGAACGAGTACCTGTGAATTCATGAATTATGTGAAGGAGGGAAGCGAAAATGCCAAGAAGAGGTAAAATCGCAAAGCGTGACGTGCTTGAAGATCCAATTTACAACTCAAAGCTCGTTACACGTCTGATCAATAATGTAATGATCGACGGTAAGAAGGGTGTCGCTCAGAAAATCGTTTACGGTGCATTTGACATCGTAGCTGAAAAAACTGGCAACGACGCATTGGAAATGTTCCAGCAGGCTATGGAGAATGTAATGCCACAGCTGGAAGTAAAGGCTCGCCGTCTTGGCGGTGCAACATATCAGGTTCCTATGGAAGTAAGACCTGAACGCCGTCAGACACTTGGTCTGCGTTGGATTACAAAGTATTCCAGACTGCGTAATGAGAGAACCATGAAGGAAAGACTGGCCGGTGAGATTCTCGACGCACTCAACAATGTAGGCGGTGCTTGCAAGAAGCGTGACGATACACACAAGATGGCAGAAGCAAACAAGGCATTTGCACATTACCGTTGGTAATCGCATCGCTGCGTGAAATAGAGGAGGGTAACTATGGCTAGAGATTGTTCCCTGGAAAATACCAGAAATATTGGTATCATGGCACATATCGATGCTGGTAAAACAACTACAACAGAGCGTATTCTGTTCTATACCGGTATTAACCACAAGATTGGTGAAACACACGAAGGTGCAGCAACAATGGACTGGATGGCACAGGAGCAGGAGAGAGGTATTACAATCACTTCTGCTGCAACAACTGCTTATTGGGCAGGCCACAGAATGAACATTATTGATACCCCAGGACACGTTGACTTTACTGTAGAAGTAGAGCGTTCACTGCGTGTACTTGATGGTTCTGTAACTGTACTTTGTGCAAAGGGCGGCGTTGAGCCACAGTCTGAAACCGTATGGCGTCAGGCTGATAAATATCATGTTCCAAGAATGGCTTATGTCAATAAGATGGACATTATGGGTGCTGATTTCTATCGTGTTGTTGATATGATGCGTGATAGACTGAAGTGTAATGCTGTTCCGATTCAGCTGCCTATCGGTGCTGAAGATGAATTCAAGGGCATCATCGACCTCGTAGAGATGAAGGCTTATGTATATTACGATGATCTTGGTAAAGACATCCGTGTTGAGGAAATTCCAGAGGACATGGTTGAAAAGGCTGAAGAATATCGTGAATCTCTGATGGAACACGTTGCTGAACAGGACGATGAACTGATGGAGAAGTATTTCGCAGGTGAGGATATCACTATTGACGAAATCAAAGCTTGCATCAGAAAGTCTTGTATTGCAAATACAATGGTACCAGTTGTATGTGGTACTTCTTATAGAAATAAGGGCGTTCAGAAGCTTCTGGATGCTATCGTAGATTATATGCCATCTCCGCTGGATGTACCGGCTATCAAGGGTGTTAACCCTGATACTGATGAAGAAGTTATTTGTCATTCTTCTGATGATGAGCCGTTTGCAGCATTGGCATTTAAGATCGCTACAGACCCATTTGTAGGTAAGCTTTGCTTCTTCCGTGTATACTCCGGTTCAGTTGAAGCAGGTTCTACTGTACTGAATGCAACTAAGGATAATAAAGAACGTCTGGGACGTATTCTTCAGATGCACGCTAATCACAGAAAAGATATCGAAGTTGTATATGCTGGTGATATTGCTGCTGCTGTTGGTTTGAAGAATACTACAACAGGTGATACACTTTGTGATGAAAAGAATCCTGTTATTCTTGAGTCTATGGAATTCCCAGAGCCTGTTATTCAGCTCGCAATTGAGCCGAAGACAAAGGCTGGTCAGGAAAAGATGGGCGTTGCTTTGGCAAAGCTTGCTGAAGAGGATCCAACATTCCGTACCTATACAGACGAAGAAACAGGTCAGACTATCATTGCCGGTATGGGTGAGCTTCACCTTGATATTATCGTTGACAGACTTCTCCGTGAGTTTAAGGTAGAAGCAAACGTTGGTGCTCCACAGGTATCCTATAAGGAAACTATTAAGGGTAGTGCTGATGTTGATTACAAGTACAAGAAGCAGTCCGGTGGTAGCGGTCAATACGGTCACGTTAAGATTCGTGTTAATCCAAATGAATCCGGTAAGGGCTATGAGTTCAAGAACTCTGTTGTCGGTGGTTCTGTACCTAAGGAATATATTCCTGCTGTTGATGCTGGTATCCGTGGTGCTATGAAGGCTGGTATCCTTGCTGGCTATGAAGTAGTTGACTGTGTTGTTGAACTTTATGATGGTTCTTATCACGAAGTTGACTCTTCTGAAATGGCATTTAAGATTGCAGGTTCAATGGCGTTTAAGGAAGCTATGCGTCAGGCACAGCCTATCCTTATGGAACCTATTATGAAGGTTTCAGTAACTGTTCCTGATGATTATACTGGTACTGTAATCGGTGACCTCAGCTCTCGTCGTGGACAGATTCAGGGTCAGGAAGCAAGACCTGGTACTGTTCAGATCGATGCTCTTGTACCACTTTCTGAAATGTTTGGTTACACAAGCGACCTTCGTTCTAATACTCAGGGACGTGGTCAGTATGCTATGGAACCACACAGTTATATGGAAGTACCTAAGAATATTGCTGAAAAGATCATGTCTGCAAGAAAGAAGTAAGATTTTTTGCAAAAAAAGTTGATTTAAATTACTATTTTTTCAAAAAAAGACTTGAAATTATCTTTGAAATCTGGTACAATATAAATAACACGTGTATTCTGCATAGGTGCACGGTAATTTAGACTATAAAATATAGGAGGAATATTCCAATGGCTAAGGCTAAATTTGAAAGAACTAAACCCCATGTAAACATTGGTACCATTGGTCACGTTGACCACGGTAAGACAACTCTGACTGCTGCAATTACTAAGACACTGGCTCTTAAGGGTCAGGCTCAGTATGAGGCTTACGATATGATCGATAAGGCTCCGGAAGAAAGAGAACGTGGTATCACAATCAATACTGCACACGTTGAGTACGAAACAGACGCTCGTCACTACGCTCACGTTGACTGCCCAGGACACGCTGACTATGTTAAGAACATGATTACTGGTGCTGCTCAGATGGACGGCGCTATCCTGGTAGTTGCTGCTTCTGATGGTCCTATGGCTCAGACTAAGGAGCATATCCTGCTCGCTCGTCAGGTAGGCGTACCAGCAATTGTTGTATTCATGAACAAGGCGGACCTCGTTGATGACGAAGAACTTCTTGAGCTGGTTGAAATGGACATTCGTGAAACACTGAACGAATATGAATTCCCTGGTGATGATATTCCGATTATCACAGGCTCTGCTCGTGCAGCTCTGGATGCTCCAGATGATCTCTCTGATCCTGCATATGAGCCAATCATTAAGCTCATGGACGTAGTTGATGAGTATATCCCAACTCCTGAAAGAGATGACGCTAAGCCATTCCTGATGCCTGTTGAGGATACAATGACTATCTCTGGTCGTGGTACTGTTGTTACAGGCCGTGTTGAGAGAGGTAGACTGAATGTTAACGAAACTATTGAAATCGTTGGTCTTTCTGAAGAAAAGCTTTCTACAGTTGTAACTGGTATTGAAATGTTCCGTAAGACTCTTGACTTTGCTGAAGCTGGCGATAACATCGGTGCTCTGCTCCGTGGTATCACACGTGATCAGGTTGAGCGTGGTCAGGTTCTTTGTAAGCCAGGTTCAATTCACCCACATACAAAGTTTACAGGTCAGGTTTACGTTCTGAAGAAGGAAGAAGGCGGTCGTCATACACCGTTCTTCAACAACTACAGACCACAGTTCTATTTCAGAACAACTGATGTTACAGGTATCATCACTCTTCCAGAGGGTACAGAAATGTGCACACCTGGCGATAACGTTGCTATGGACGTTGAGCTGATTGCTCCAATCGCTATTGAAGAAGGTCTGCGTTTCGCTATCCGTGAAGGTGGTAGAACTGTAGGTTCAGGCGTTGTAACTGCTATTAAGGAATAATTTAATAATAATTAATTCTTAAAATAATTGAGGAAGTAAGTTTTTCTTGCTTCCTCATTTTTTATGCATACAAAATTATTGTTAAAAGTGCATAAAATTGTGACAAAAAGTTCTGCGTTTTTTTATCTGGATTTCTCTGGTGGATTATTGCATTTTTTCTTAAGATAGGGTATAATAAATATACAGTGGTTAAAAGTGGTTCTGCGTGCCATAAAGTGGGTTCAATGTGGTGCTGCTGTGCCTGATATTCTTAGAAAGGCGGAGAGCGTAATGACATCATTGATGGGTACATATTACCATAATATTGATGTTAAGGGACGAATGAACTTTCCAACAAAGCTTCGTGAAATTCTAGGAATATCTTTTTACATTACTAAAAGTATAGATTCACCTTGTCTTACTGTTTATTCACAGGAAGAATGGAATAAGCTTTCAGAAAAAGTTGCTGAAATGCCTGCTTCAAAATCAGGAGCAATAAAACGGTGGCTTTTTTCGGGTGCTTGTGAAGTTACTCCTGATAAACAAGGACGTATCTTGTTGCCGCAAGAACTGCGAACATTTGCAGGACTTGAAAAGGATATTGTGGTAATTGGTGCTAATGATAAGGCTGAAATATGGGATAAGGCACGGTGGGATGAGATGAATTCTTCTATTGATATGGAAGAACTTCTTGCAACAATGTCAGAACTTGGCTTTTAAGGCGGTGACAATATGGAATTTATGCATATACCTGTTTTGCTTAACGAGGTTCTTGAAGGCCTTGATATAAAACCTGATGGTATATATGTCGATGGAACAGTTGGCGGTGCAGGGCATTCTAGAGAAATAGCAAAAAGACTTTCTGAAAAAGGACTTCTCATAGGTCTTGACCGTGATCCTGATGCGGTTGAGGTTGCTAGCGAAAGACTTAAGGAATTCCATGCTGAAGTATTCCACTGTAATTACGATGAAATACGCAGTGTTCTTGATAAATTGGAAGTACCGGCTGTTGATGGTATCCTTATGGATCTAGGTGTTTCTTCACATCAGCTTGATACCGGTGAAAGAGGTTTTTCATACCACGTAGATGCACCTCTTGATATGCGTATGAGTCAGACTGGTATTAGTGCTGAAGAACTTGTAAATACATGGTCAGAATCTGCTATTTCAAGGATTTTGTTTGAGTATGGAGAAGAGAAATTTGCACGCAGTATTGCACGAAAAATCGTTCAGACTCGTGAGGAAGCTCCTATAAAAACTACAATACAGCTTGCCGAAATTGTAAAAAGCAGCGTTCCGCAAAAAGTACGCAGAGAGAAAAATCCATGTAAAAAAACATTTCAAGCTATCCGAATTGCTGTAAATGGTGAATTTGAACATTTGCATCGTGGTTTGGAGTCGGCGTTTTATTGCCTTAAACCTGGAGGCAGACTGGCTGTTATAACTTTTCATTCACTGGAAGACCGAATTGTGAAGAAACGATTTGCAAAGTGGTGTCAGGGCTGCATATGTCCTCCAGATTTTCCTCAATGTGTATGTGGCAGAAAACCGGAAGGCAGTCTTTTAAATCGTAAACCTCTGACTGCTGGAGAATCAGAACTTGCTCAAAATATTCGCAGCCGCAGTGCAAAGCTAAGGTTGATAGAGAGGAGATAATCTGTATTATGGCTGAGCAGCGTGAAGAAATAAAGACTGAGATGGCGCAGCAGACAGCCTCAGCAGAAAATAATTCAACTGATAAATTAAAAGGAAAAGATTCAAGGAGAAAAATATTTTACATTGCACCTCAAAAAAAGGGACAGGCTATTAAAATTCTTATTGTAAGCGTTTTCGCACTTGTTTTATTTTTCTTTGTAATAAATAGTTACGTTCAGCTTAATGAAGTTTATTCAGATATTTCAGCAGCAAATACTGAACTAAATGAGCTGAAAAGTGAAAATGTTCGTATGCAAACTGAGCTTGAAGGTCAAGCGTCTATCAGAAATATAAAAAAATACGCAGAAGAAGAGCTTGGTTTGAAAAAAATGGCACAATCTCAGATTCAGTATATTCAAATACAGACTGAAGATGAGGTAATTGTGGAAGAACCGGAGCAAAATATATTTGTAAAAATAAAACGCTGGTTTATGGATTTGATAGAATATCTCAGAGGATAACCAGCATATCATGTACAAGACAAACGTTTTATGTACATTATTATTTAGCTGCTATCGGAAGCATTATATTAAAAAAAGAGAACGCTGCCGTTAGTATATATAAAAAGAAAGAGATACAAAATCGGGTGTCGAAAAAATGGAAGCGATCCGTGTGACAGCATTGCCATCGGACAGATGGAATGCACACGGATTTATTCCGCAAAAAATTAAGCAGGAAAGGAACCGTTTCCTGTTTAATGAGAATTCCTGTCGCAAAGACAGTTCAAATAGTATACAACGCCTTGTGATAGGCTGTTGACTTTGTTACAAGGGCGGGGTATTTTTCAAGGATTCCCGCCTTATTCTATTTATTTAGGAATAAATAAATGTGAACCGGAAAGGAGCGATATTGTTTTGAGTAAAGATAAAACAGATAAAGATGCATCAAAAATCGAATTTGTCAGAAAAAATGCACCTACAGCAAGAATGAAATCACATTTAAATATAGGTGTAATTTCAATTATGGCTGTTATTTGCGGTGCTGTAATTGCAAATCTTTTCAAGGTTTCTATTGTTGAACATGAAAAATACGATAAGCTTGCAAATAATTATCATTTTGATAAAATTACTCTTAATGCACAGCGTGGTGCTATTTATGATGCAACAGGTACACCGCTTGCATGGAGTGCAACTGTATATAATGTTTATATTGATCCAACTCTTTTTAGAGAAGAAATGAAGGATATTGAAGAATCAAACGAAGCTAAACGAGCAGATGCTCAGAAAAAGGGTGAAACTGCTGATAATCTTATAAACGTTGAAAATCTTAAAATATCTATTGCAAATTATCTTGCAAGCAAGCTTGATATTGAGGCTAAAGAGATCACAGATTCATATGAACTTGATGGCAGATATTATCTTTTAAAAACACAGGTAGAAAAAAGTATCGTAGATGAAATTATGGCATATTTCAGCGAAAAGAACCTGATCTCTTTTGCTTCTCAGCCTACAACAAAGCGTTATTATCCACAAGATGAGCTTGCTGCAAGTGTTATTGGCTTTACAAACAGCGATGGTGCAGGACAGTACGGTATTGAATATATGTATGATTCATATTTGTCCGGTGTTGATGGAAGAGTAATATCAGCTCAGGCTGCTAATGGTGAGGAAATGCCTTATCGTTATTCTACTACATATGATGCTGAAAATGGTGATTCTGTTTATTTGACTATTGATACAACTATTCAGTATTATCTGGAAAAGGCACTTGGAGAAATGGTCACTGACTTTAATGTTAAGAAGAGAGCAAGCGGTATTATAATGAATCCTAAGACAGGTGCAGTTTATGCCATGGCTACATATCCTTCTTTTGACCTTAATAATCCATCTGAAATTTATGATGATGCAACAGCACAGAGCCTGGCACTCTTATCCGGTCAGGAATATACAGAGGCATATACAACAGCACGTGAACTTCAATGGAAAAATAAAGCTGTATCTGAAATCTACTATCCTGGTTCTGTATTTAAGGTTATTACAAGTGCATCTGCTTTTGAAGAAAAGCTTATTGATATAAAGAATGATATGTTTAATTGTAATGGTACATTTGATGTAAGCGGTGTTCCAATACGCTGTGCTAATAGAAATGGTCATGGTACGCAGAGTTATACAGTGGCTCTTACAAATTCATGTAACCCTGCATTTATGCAGATTGGTTTAAGACTTGGACCGGAGAGATTTTTCCAATATTTTGAAGGATTTGGACTTTCTGGAAGAACTGGCATAGATCTTCCCGGTGAATCAAACAGTATTCATGTAGATGCTGATATGAGTAAGGTCGACCTTGCATCATCATCATTCGGTCAAGTTAATAAAATTACGCCTATTCAGATGATCACAGCCTATGCTGCTGCTATAAACGGAGGTTATCTTGTAACACCTCATGTCATGGATAAGATCGAAGATGAAGACGGTAATCTTGTTCGTGAAAGCAAAACTAATATAAAACGTCAGGTCATATCTGATGAAACATCAGAAACTATGCGTCAGCAGCTGGAATCTGTTGTTGCTAACAAACATGAAACCAATGCTTATATCGATGGCTACAGGATTGGCGGTAAATCTGGTACATCTGAAAAACTTGATGAATATGACAGTTCAAGTGAAGAATCTATGCAATATGTTGCTTCTTATTGCTGCTTTGCTCCTGCTGATGATCCAGAGGTTATTTTGCTTGTAATGGCAGATGAGCCTGATAAAAGTATAAATTATTATGGTGGTTCAGTTGCTGCACCTTATGCAAGAAATATTATGGAAGATGTTTTGCCATATCTTGGTTTTTATCATGAAACAAGTAATATTGTTGAATCAAATAATGTTACAGTACCCATGCTGCAGAATAAGAGCATTGAAGAAGCAAAGTCAATTCTTGCCGAGCTTGGTCTTTCATGTGAGGTCGTTGGAAACGGTTCTTCTATTATAAGACAGTGTCCGGCAACTGGATTTAGCATTGAAAAGAGCGGTATAGTACTTCTTTATACAGACGATGCAACAGAGCCACAGTATGTAGAAGTTCCAGATCTGCTTGGAAAGACAGCGGTCGAGTCTGAAGAAGCTCTTAGGGAAGCTGGTTTGAATCTTGTAACTATTGGTGCATCTGCTGAAAATTCAGGAGCAATAGTTCAGTTCCAGTCTGAACAGGCTGGCTCAAGCGTTGAAAAGGGTACAGTAATAACTCTTACAATGGTTTTGGATGACCAGGCAGGTTGGTAATAAGACATTGCAGAAATTCATTTCGGTAATGGTTTTATATATTAATATTATAAAAAATTCTCTTTATATGAGAAAATAAAAAGCAGTATATAAATGATGCTGCGGTGTAATAATACGATTGAATACAGCGTATGAAAGGTGGTATCACCATGCGGTTATATGAATTGCTTGATGGAAAAGCACAGACAAAACTTGAAGATATAGAAATAACTGGTCTTACGGATGATTCCAGAAAAGTAGAGAGTGGAATGATTTTTGTTTGTGTAAAGGGCGGAAGTTTTGACGGACATAGTGTCGCAGCTAATATGCTTGAAAAGGGTGCGGCTGCCGTTGTCGTTGAAAGAGATCTGGGGCTTGGCGATAGACAAATTATTGTAGAAAATTCACGTGAATTTTATGGCGAACTTTGTGCCGCTTGGTTTAATCATCCCGAAAGACGCCTTAAATTTATAGGTGTAACCGGTACGAATGGTAAGACAACTATTACAAATATTATAAAAAGAATTCTTACAGCAAAGGGTCATAAGGTTGGTCTTATAGGAACGATTCAAAATGAGATAGGCGATCTTGTGATACACACAGATAATACAACTCCTATGGTATATGACCTTATGAAGCTTTATTCTGAAATGTTAGATGAAGGCTGCGATTATGTTGTAATGGAAGTTTCATCTTTTGGTTTGGTACAGTATCGTATAGGACCTACTCATTTTGAAACAGCTGTTTTCACAAATCTTACTCAAGATCATCTTGATTACCACGGTACTATGGAGAATTATTATAAGGCTAAGCGTATGCTTTTTGACAAGTGCGATTATGCTGTTGTAAATGTAGATGATGAATATGGAAAAAGACTTTTTGATGAAGTAAGCTGCGAAAAGGTTTCATATAGCTGCTGCGGAAGAGGAGATTTTTATGCAGACGCAATAAAGCTTCGTGCAAATGGTACTGGCTTTTGGCTATGTCATGGTGAAAAATCATATCAGCTTAATCTTCTTATGACAGGAATGTTTAATGTTGCAAACGTTACAGCTGCTATAGCGGCTTGTCTGCGAGTAGGCATCAGCATGGAAGAGATTATAGGAGTATTGGAAAACTATACCGGTGTAAGAGGTCGCTGCGAAATTATACCTACAGGCAGAGAATTTACAGTAATATGTGACTATGCACATACACCAGACGCTATTGAGAATATTCTCAGCAGCGTGAATGAATATACAACAGGCAGACTTTTATGCTTATTTGGCTGCGGTGGAAATCGTGACCGTACTAAAAGACCCAAGATGGCTGCCGCTGCTGCAAAGTATGCAGATATGCTTATAATTACTTCTGATAATCCACGTGACGAAGATCCAAAAGCTATAATTTCAGAAATTATCACAGGACTTGAAGGTACTGATGTACCTTATGAAGTAGTGATTGATAGAAAAGACGCTATTCTTAAAGGACTGCAGCTTGCTAAAGATGGTGATGTCCTTGTGCTTGCAGGCAAAGGTCATGAAGATTATCAGATACTTGCAGGAGGAAGACATATTCACATGGACGAACGTGAAATAGTAAAGGAATGTCTATCACTGCTGAATGCAAATAAATAATAGTTAGGGGAAACAGATAAGATGGAAAAACTGAATCTTACAGAAATTGCAGCAGCTCTTGGAACGACTGTTCCGATAGAAGCTGAAATAACAGAAATATCTACTGATACAAGAAATTTACCTGAAGGCTGCCTTTTTTTAGCACTTAAAGGTACACATTTTGATGGTCATGCGTTTGCAAAACGTGCTGTTGAAAGCGGTGCAGCGGCTGTTGTTACTGAGTATGAGATAGAGGGTTGCCCTTGTCTGATAGTTCCTGATACACGCCGTGCATTATTGCAAATTGCCACATATTACAGAAAGAAATTTTCACCTGTTTTAATAGGTGTTACAGGAAGTGTTGGAAAAACTACTTCAAAGGAAATGATCGCACTTGTGCTTTCATCTTCCTTTAATACACTTAAAACACAGGGAAATCTTAATAATGAAATAGGACTTCCTAAAACTCTTTTAGAGCTTAATTCTGGTCATGAAGCAGCCGTTATAGAAATGGGAATGTCTGATTTTGGTGAGATACACAGACTTAGTTCTGCAACTCAGCCTACAATAGGTGTGATCACTAATATAGGTTTTTCACATATTGAAAATCTGAAATCTCAGGAAGGCATATTAAAGGCAAAACTTGAGATACTCGATGGTATGAAAGATGATGCACCGCTTGTAGTAAATGGTGATGATGCATATCTTGAACCGCTTAAAAATAAGCTTTCACGTCCTGTTTATACATATGGTATTGAAAATGAAGATGTTGATGTACGTGCAGTAGATATTACGGCAGAAGAAAACAGTACATCTTTCAATGTTATTGAAAACGGTGAAAAAACTTGTTGTGTGACACTTCCTTGTGTGGGACTTCATAATGTACTCGATGCACTTGGAGCTTATTGTGCCGGACGTTTGGCAAAGATAGAGCCTGAAAAAATTGCTGAGGCCTTGGGAAAATATAAAACAGTTGGCTTCAGGCAGAATATAGAGCAGCATGGAACATATACTCTTATTGTAGACTGTTATAATGCAAGTCCGGATTCCATGAAAGCAGCACTTCATGTGCTTAAAGAGATGAAATCATCAGGCAGAAAGGCAGCTGTTCTCGGCGATATGCTTGAGCTTGGTGACCTTTCAAGAAAGCTTCATGAAATAGTAGGCAATATGACTCTTGCAAGCGGTGCGGATCAGATCTTCTGTTATGGCACACAGGCAAGATACATTGCAGAAGCTGCTGCTGCTGCCGGAGCATCTGTATTCCATACAGAAGATAAAACAGAGCTTTGCTGTGCCATTCGTGCATATCTTAGACCAGGTGATTTGATACTTTTTAAAGCAAGTCGTGGAATGCATCTTGAAGATTGCATAAAAGAGATATTCAGACAGGAGGATGAGCAAAATGCCGTTCTGGATTGAGCTTATTGCAGGACTTTTATCGTTTGTTATTGCAGCGGTATGCGGAAAGTTGCTTATACCATTTCTTCATAAGCTGAAATTTGGTCAGCCTATAAAAGTGGAATTTGGACCAAAATGGCATAAGAATAAACAGGGTACACCGACTATGGGCGGAATCATGTTTATAATTTCTACTGTAATATCGGTTTCTGTAGGTTATATTATATATCGCATGACATCGCTTGTTGTTCTTGGGGAAGAATCTGCTGCTGCATCAAATGCGGCAATGCGTCTTCTCTGTTGTGTTGTTTTCTGTATACTTTTTGGTGTTATGGGATTCATTGATGACTTTACAAAAGTTTCTCGTAACAATAATGATGGACTTTCTCCTATTCAGAAAATTATAATTCAAGTGGTAATATCTGTAGCATGGCTTTTGGCTATGCGTTACTTTGGTGATACAGATACAAGAATAAATCTTGGATTTGCAAGCTTTGACATTGGCTGGTTTTATTATCCTTTAATGGTTTTGGTAATTATATATCTTACAAATGCAGTAAATCTTACAGACGGTATTGATGGTTTGTGTGGAACAGTTACCATGGTGAATATGCTGTTATACACAACTATATTTGTAATACTTTCAAATGCAGAGATGACACTTCTCACTATTTCTGTTGCAGGCGGCTGTTTGGGATTTCTTGTATGGAATTTTCATCCGGCTAAATGTTTTATGGGAGATACAGGTTCAATGTTTCTTGGTGCAGCGGTAACTGCCGCAGGTCTTGTAACACATCAGCACCTTGTGCTTGTACTTATTGCACTTGTTTATATAATTGAAGCATTGTCTGTTGTTATTCAGGTTTCTTATTTTAAGTATACAAAGAAAAAGTATGGCGAAGGCAGAAGAATTTTCAAAATGACACCTATTCACCATCATTTTGAGATGAGTGGTTTCAGTGAGTATAAGATCGTAATTACATTTTCGCTGTTTAGTCTAATAGTAGGAATAGGCGGTATTTTGTTGACGCTTTTCCAGTCTGAAATTTAAGGAGGTTCGATATGGCAGAAGCCACAGGAAAGAAGAAGGAACGTTTAAAGCTGCGTTTTCCTTTTGTTCAAAAGGGTGTTCGTTATGGTGAGGTAGATGTGCCGTTTTTTCTAACGGTACTTGCACTCCTTGTCATGGGAATTATTATGATGTTTTCCGCAAGTTATGCCTGGGCGATTTCAGAGGGTTATGAAGGAACTTATTATGCAGTAGCACAGATAAAGACTGGTGTAATAGGTCTTATTTTAATGTATGTATTGTCAATTGTCGATTACCGAATTTATCGTACACCGATCATTGCTATAGGAAGCTATGTTGTGCCTGTTGTATTGCTTCTTTTGGTACTTTTTGTAGGTACAAGTGCAGGTGGTGCACAAAGATGGCTCGTTATAGCAAACTTTAATTTTCAACCGTCTGAGCTTATGAAAATCGGTTTGGTTATATTCTTTGCATATCTTATTGAAATGAATTATGGACAGATGCAGAAATTTAAAACAGGTGTTTTACCATATTTGGTGGCTCTTGGAATAGTTGCTGTTCTGCTTATGCTTGAACCGCACCTTTCATGTACTATTCTTATAGGTCTTATTGGAATGACACTTATATGGGTAGGTGGTGCAAGACCACTTCATTTTCTTATTCTTATTGTAGTGGCTTTGGCTGCTGTACTTGCTATCGTAGCATTTTTATCCATTTATGAAGGCTATGATTACATTCAGATAAGACTTCAATCTTGGCTTGACCCGTTTTCAGACAGTCAGGGCGGAACATGGCAAACTTGTCAATCGCTTATAGCTATAGGTTCGGGCGGATTATTTGGACTTGGACTTGGTGAATCAAGACAGAAGTTTTTATATCTTCCTGAAACTAAAAATGACTTTGTATTTTCCATTGTATGCGAAGAACTTGGTTTTGTAGGTGCACTTACAGTTGTGCTTTTGTTTGCTCTTTTGGTATTCAGAGGATTCCGTATAGCTTCACAAGCACCGGATAAATTTGGTATGCTTCTTGCTGTTGGTTTTACTATGCATATTGGACTTCAAGCATTTTTAAATATTGCCGTTGTAAGTAATCTTGTACCAAATACAGGTATCAGTTTGCCGTTTTTCAGTTACGGTGGTACAGCACTTATTTTGCAGCTTGCAGAAATGGGTGTTGTAATGAATATATCACGTGCAAGGTATAAATCGCCATCATATGTATCAGGGCGGCGTAAAAAAGCCGTTGCTGCTGAAAGACAGACACAGGAATAAGTTGATAGGAGGATATGATGAAAGTATTATTAGCAGGCGGCGGAACAGGCGGACATATTAATCCAGCTCTTGCCATTGCGTCAATTATTCAGGCACATGATCCTGATGCTGAATTTTTATTTGCAGGTACTCCTGAGGGAATGGAATCACGACTTGTACCGCAATCTGGGTACCAGCTTACAACAATTGAAGTTGCAGGATTTCAGAGAAAAATATCATTTGAAAACATAAGACGAAATTTTAAGGCAGTATATTTTCTGGCGAAATCCGGAAAACGTGCAAAACAAATAGTAGAAGATTTTAAACCGGATATTGCTATTGGTACAGGCGGATATGTTTCAGGACCTGTTATAAGAATGGCTGCAAAAATGGGCGTGCCGTGTGCAATTCATGAGCAGAATGCATTTCCGGGTGTAACTAATAAAATGCTTTCACAAAAGGTTGACCATGTAATGCTTACTGTAAAGGATGCACTTGAATATATGGATTTTGATTGTCCATATACAGTTACAGGTTTGCCGGTTCGTACTGGTATATCTGTAAAAACAAAGGAAGAAGCAAGGCGTGAGCTTGGCTTTGATGACAGTATGTGTATACTTTCCTTTGGTGGAAGTCTTGGTGCAGGATGCATAAATGAAGTTATGGAAAATATGATTCCATGGACTGTTAAAAAAGGTCTTAAAATAAATCATATTCATGGTTATGGAGGAATGGGCAGAGATACATTTCCACAAGCCATGGCGGCGGCAGGAATTCCAATGAAAAGCAAGCGGCTGAGAATTACAGAGTACATAAACGATATGGCAACATGTCTTGCAGCTGCTGATCTTGTTATTTGCCGTGCCGGTGCAAGCACACTTGCAGAGCTTGAGGCTGCCGGAAAAGCTTCTATTTTGATCCCGTCACCTATAGTTGCAGGAAATCACCAGTTCCACAATGCCAATGTTTTGGGCAGAGCTGGGGCAGCTATTGTAATTGAGCAAAAAAATGTCAGCATAGAGGGTATGCTTCGTCATGTAAAGAAACTGTATGATGAGCCCGAAAGACTGGCTGCAATGTCTGCAAGAGCAGCTGCGTTGCAGATAAATGATACTCCTGAAAGAATATGGGAAGTAATAGAAAGTCTTTATGAAATAAGTGCAAAGCGTAACACTGAAAAAAATGTTTCGGCAGATTTATCATCTAAAAAGGAAAAACTCACATTTAAAAGTGTTGTTGAAAAAGCTAGGGAAAATGTAATGTCATGTATGCCTAAGTTTTTGCCAGATAAAGAAGATGAGACTGATAGTAATAAGACTTTGGAAGAGGACAAAAATTTAAAGGATTCAGAAGAATAATCACAAAATACAGAGCGTCTGCATAGCATGGAGAAAACAAGGGGTGATGCAGATGCAGAAGCTTGTTATAAAAGGCGGCACTGCACTTGAAGGAGAAATTCCGCTTTGGGGTGCTAAAAACAGTGCATTGCCGCTTTTGGCAGCAACTATTTTGTGTAAGGGTGAAACTGTTTTAAAAAACTGTCCACGGCTTACAGATGTTTTTTCAGCTTGTCGTATTCTTACTCATATAGGTTGTCGTTGTACTATAAATGAACATACAGTCATAGTCTGTGCAGATGGTATATATGGCAGTCAAATTCCTGAATCGCTTATGCAGGAAATGCGTTCATCTATTGTATTTCTCGGTGCGATTTTGGGAAGAACTGGTTCTTGTCAAGTTTATTATCCTGGAGGATGTGAACTTGGACCACGTCCAATCGATATGCACCTTGATGCATTGTGCCGTATGGGTGCAAATATAGAACGACATGAAGGCAGGCTTGACTGCACTGCACCATATGGATTGTCAGGCTGTAATATTCATTTAAAATTCCCGTCTGTAGGTGCGACTGAAAACATTATGCTTGCGGCAGTTCTTGCAAAAGGTGAAACGATTATCAGCAATGCGGCAAGAGAACCTGAAATATGTGATCTTGCAGAATTTCTTAGAAAATGCGGAGCTTTGATAAAAGGTGATGGTGAAAGTACAATACGTATCAAAGGTGTAAAACAACTCAGGGGTTGCGATTATAGAATAATGCCTGATAGAATAGCTGGTATAACATATTTGTCTGCCGGTGCTATAACAGGCGGAACAATTAAGCTTATTGGTGCAAAAGATTCACGAATGGATAATGTACTTCCGATTTTAGAGCAGTCTGGCTGCCGTATAGATAAAACGGATGATGCGGTATATCTTCTGGCTCCAAAAAGACTTAAATCAGTTTCAAGACTTAGAACAATGCCACACCCTGGTTTTCCAACTGATGTTCAGGCAATAATAATGGCTCTTATGACAGTTGCAAAAGGTGTGACTGTTTTTGAAGAGAATATTTTTCAGTGTCGTTATCGTCATGTTGATGGACTTATTCAGATGGGTGCAGAAATATGTGTTTCCGGAAGAACGGCTGTTGTAAACGGAGTAAGCAGATTATCCGGAGCTCATGTTGCAGCAACAGATCTTCGTGGAGGAGCTGCTCTTGTACTGGCAGGTCTGGCGGCAGATGGGATAACGGAAATAAGGCAGGTTCACCATATTGACCGTGGATATGAAACTATAGAAAAAATGCTTAAATGTGTAGGTGCAGATATTCTGCGTGTTTAATAGTTATATATAAAATTAAGGTGTATCCGCAGGATCTGCGGTGTCTGCGGATATGCTTTTAAGATGTGTTTTTAAATATTTGTTTTAAAGATGATGAGGAGGAAAACATGGCAATGCACGATGTCGAAAAGACGGCGATTCGCACTGGTTATAAGAATGCCAAAAGAATGCGGCGACGCAGACGGTTTATGCCAATATATATATTTACAGTTTTGCTGCTCACTGCTTGTTTGGGAATGGCACTTTCAATGACGCTTTTCTTTAATGTGTCATCAATAAAAGTTACCGGTACAGCACCGCAATATTCTGCTGAAGAAATAACCATGGCAAGCGGTGTTGGCAAGGGTGATAATCTTTTGAGAATGAATGTAAAGGAACTTGAAAATAATATAGAATCCGATATGATTTATATAGAGTCGGCAACAGTGTCAAAAAAGTATCCTGATGCAGTTACGATAGATGTAAAATCGTGTCATGAAGCATATAATATTTATTTTGACAATGGAATCCTTATGACAAGTGAAAGCGGAAAGATAATCACCAACAGTACGGAAGCAGGAGAAGGTCTTACGGGAATATATGGTTTTAATCCTTCTGTTCTTACACCGGGACTCCATACTTCATCATCTGATGAAACTAAAAATGTGATTTTTAAAACATTGGCTGAAATTATGTCAAATGAGCTTGATTATTCTATAACATCAATAGATATGTCGGACAAGTATAATATAGTTGTTGTATTTGATGATAGAATAGAATTTTCAATGGGCAACTGGAATGAGATACCATATAAAATCACTCTTGCTGAATCTGTAATGGGAAGACTTGGCGATGCCAAAGAAGGTTACCTTACTATGGTAGGAAATAATCAGTGTTCATTCAGAGAAAAAGCAGCGGTTGAACTTGCAAATCAAGTAAAATCAACAGGTTTAACAACAACTGATACAGGTATAACTTCTGCTCAGGGCAATGCGGTTTCTGAAGCTACCACAACCACTACTATTACTACAGAAATTATAGCTGAAAACTAAGCAGTGGCGAATAATGGATTATTATAAGAAAATATGCCTAAAAAAGAAAAAAATTTTAAAAATCACTTGAAATATGCTTGGAAGTATGTTAAAATAAAAAGTGTATTTATATGTTAAGCGTTAAAAGCAATAAAAGCATTATGAGTATATATGCAAAAATTAGGAGGAAGCAAAATAATGACTGATTTCATTTATGAAGACGCATTTGAACCGGATGTTTGTATTAAAGTAATAGGCGTTGGCGGAGCAGGTGGCAATGCTTTAAACTGTATGGTTCAGTCCGGTGTTCAGAATATTGAGTATATTGCAGTAAATACAGATGCTAAGGCTTTGAATAATTCAAAGGCAAATACTAGAATTCAGATCGGTGCGAAGTTGACACGTGGAAGAGGTGCGGGAAACAAGCCTGAAATAGGAGCAAGCAGTGCGGAAGAAAATTCTGAAGAGATAGAGGCTGCACTCAAGGGTGCTGATATGATATTTATTACTGCCGGAATGGGTGGCGGTACTGGTACTGGTGCTGCACCTGTTGTAGCACGTATTGCAAAGGATGCAGGCATTTTGACGGTTGCTGTTGTTACAAAACCATTTGCTTTTGAGCGTGAGCAGAAAATGGCTCAGGCTGAAAAGGGCATTGCAGAACTTAGAAAGTATGTAGATTCCCTTATTGTTATTCCTAATGAAAAACTTCTTGAGGGCGATGATAAGCCTCTTACAATGCGTGAATCATTTGCACGTTCAGACGATATTCTGGAAAAGGGCGTTCGCAGCATTTCTGATTTGATTGTTGAAGAGGGATATATCAATCTGGACTTTGCAGATATTACAACTATTATGCGTGGTGCTGGATATGCTCATATGGCAATTGGTCATGGTTCCGGCAAGGACAAGGCAAAGGTTGCAGCAGCAGAAGTTATTGCAAGTCCGCTGCTTGAAACATCTATTGCAGGAGCTAAGCGTTTGCTTATCAATATTACTATGAGCGAAGATGTTCTTTCATCTGATGTAGATACAGCTACAAAGCTTATTACCGAAAAGGCCGCTGAAAATGTTGAATCTATTTTTGGTACAGCGTTTAAGTCTGATATGCATGATGAGATGACGATTACAGTTATTGCTACTGGCTTTGGAGATGTTGATGAGCCGGAAAATGAAGCTGTTGAAGCTGAAGTGGAAACAGAAAAAGCACCGGCAGTAGAAGCTGTTCAGCCAAAAGCTCCTGAGGTTAAGGTGAATCCTGCTCCAAAAGCAAGACCGTCAGTACAGGCAGCACAACCTGTACAGTCTGCAAGTGAACAGTCTGTATCAAAAGAGCCGCTTTTAAACGATGAAGAATGGGATACTATCTTCAAGATCCTTGACGAAAGATAAGATTTTCTAAAAGGCTGTTGCAGAGCTTTTATTTGCAACAGCCTTTTTGTTATTTTCATTTGCAAAACAAGCATATTGCCCACTTGCAGAGATCGTATGGCAGTCGCTCGTTTTTGCTATTTCATGTGCATTATAACAAATTTTGTGAGATGAAAACTGTTTGAATTGCTATTTTTCTTGGATAGATTTTGTTTTTTGTGGAATTATATTGACAAAGAATAACTTTTTAGATATAATAAAAAGGTACAGATTGAATCGGAGTAGCAGATGAGGGAGTATGCACTTGAAGAATTTTAAGCTTGAACATTGTACAGATGAAGAGCTTGCCCTTATGGCAGAAAAAGATTCAGAGGCAATGTGTGTTTTGATATCAAGATATACAAGGCTTATTCGTTGGAAAGCGTCAATGATGTGTGGTTCGGTTGAAGCCGATGATCTTGCACAAGAGGGATTTATGGGGTTGTTATCTGCTGTTACAGCGTTTGATAAACAACGTAATATTAAATTTTCAACTTATGCAAACATATGCATTACAAATAGAATGGTTTCGGCTTTAAGAAACAGCAGCGGTCTTCCAATGCCTGTTGGCGACATAAGTGAACCTGTATTTGAAATGCCGGATACAAATGCACAGCCTGATTCTATTGTTTTAAAGCGTGAAGAATGGGCAGATCTGTGGCGAAAGATTACATCTCAGCTGTCAGATTTTGAATACCAAATTTGCATTATGTTTATTGGCGGTTTGAGTTATATGGAAATTGCGGATAAGCTTGGTGTTTCTGTAAAATCTGTTAATAATGCTTTACAAAGAGTTCGCAGTAAAATGCGAAGAATATCAATGTAGGCATTACATATTATATAAGGTCCGGTAGCTTAATGATAAGAGCAAGGTGCAAAGCACCCGGTGTCGGTGTGAATCCGTTCCCGGTCCAACATAACTCATACTAAGCTGTTGTTATGACGCAGCAGCGGAATTTTCCGAGTGGAGAATTCAGAAAGGAAAGGTCACTATGTACGAGGATAAGACTTTAGTATGCAAGGATTGCGGAGAGGAATTCGTTTTCACAGCTGGTGAACAGGAATTTTACGCTGAAAAGGGCTTTGTAAACGAGCCAAAGCGTTGTAAAGCTTGCCGTAATGCTAAGAAGGGAGCAACCGGTACATCTTCTAAGCCGGAGCGTGAGATGTTTATTGCTACTTGTGCATCATGCGGTGGTGAAGCAAGAGTTCCGTTCCAGCCAAGAGAAGACCGTGCAGTATATTGCAGTGAGTGCTTCGCTAAAATGAAGGCAGCTCAATAAGAATGGAAAAATGGGACGGGCATGGCGAAAGCTGTGCCTTGTCTTTATTAAAAATAAAAAATAGGAGGAAAAAACAATGGCGGTAACAATTACAAAGGATACTATTATTGGAGATATTCTTGACATTGCACCTGAAACTGCACCAATGTTTATGGAGATCGGTATGCACTGTCTGGGCTGTCCTGCATCACGTGGTGAAACTGTAGAGGAAGCCTGCATGGTTCATGGTGTTAACTGTGAAGAACTCCTTGAAAAGCTGAATCAGCAGATTGCTGCTAAGGAAGCGTAAGTCTTTATATGATTTTAGCTTATGCGGCTGTTTGATAGACAGCCGCTTTCTTTTTCTGAAAGTTTTTTATACTATATACTATTGATATTAAAATGGTGAGGTGACAGATGGAGTGCTTACGAAACGGCTTTCTGCATGTGCAGAATTTGTTTCAGACGATGGAATTGCCTGTGATGTTGGAACTGACCATGCATATTTAGCGACAGAGCTGCTGAGAAGCGGCAAATGTAAAAAGGTGATCGCATCTGATGTAGCAGAAGGACCTTTGAATGCAGCAATGAGAACTCTGGTTCATGCAGGAATGATCGACAGGGCAGAGCTTATTTTGTCAGATGGGCTTTTAAATGTTCCTTCAGATGGAGTTACTGATGTAGTTATTGCCGGTATGGGCGGTGAAACAATTGTTCATATTCTTAAGGAATGTGAATGGATAAAAAATAATGTAAACCTTATTTTACAGCCAATGACGAAGATACCTCTGCTGCGTAGCTGGCTTTGTGAAAATGGTTTTAATATAACTTGTGAGAAAATTGTCTGTGAAGGACGTTTTTTTTATACAGTAATGAAAGCAGTATATGATGGGAATATACATAGCCTTTCTGAATTTGAGCGTGAATTGGGAATTGCTGATTGGAATGATGAAACTGTAAAATCGTATGGAAGATTTAGGTATTCTCAGCTTAAGAAGGTTTGTATAAATCTTGAAAAAGCAGACCTTAATACTGCTTGTTCTTATAAGAATATTATGCAAGAGATCGCATTAAGATGCAAAGATTTGGAGTTAGAATAAAATGATAAAAGTAAAAGATGTTTATAATAAGATAAATTCAATAGCACCATTTTCCGAACAGGAAAGCTGGGATAATAGTGGACTTCTTATTGGCGATATGGATATGCCGGCAGAGAAGATATATATATGTCTTGATATTTCAAATGAGGCTGTTTCTGCTGCAAAGGAAGCGTCTGCACAGCTTATGGTGTCGCATCATCCGGTAATATTTTCTCCTCTTAAAAATCTTGATTCTAATAATCCTGTCTGGCAGTTTGTAAAAAATAATATGGCTGCTATATGCGTTCATACTCCGCTTGATATTTCATCAGAGGGAATAAATGCAAGGCTTTATGAAATGCTAAAAGAAAAGCTTTCACTTGGAAAAATAGAAGATTCATTATGTGGAAGTGGATTTGGTTGGATAGCTCAAAGTGAGGTAGAATTTAAAGCTGATGAAATGGCTGATATATTAAGAGAAGAATTTGGATGCAGTGTTGTACGTTATTGTGCAGGCAGTAGACCGATAAGAAAAATCGCTCTTTGCAGTGGAAGTGGCGGATCATTTCTCAGCGGAATAATAGAGCAGAATTGTGATGCACTTATAACTGGTGATATAAAACACGATCAGTGGTATACTGCGAAAAATGCAGGAATTTCACTTTTTGACTGCGGACATTATCACACCGAGAAGATCGCAGTTGAACTTTTGGCAGAAAAACTTAAAGCCGAATTTCCTGATGCTGAAATTATTTGTGAGAAAAGTGAAGACCCTGCTTCATATTCATTTAGGAGGATTCAATAATGAATATATGGAGCTGTCCTGTATGCGGAGAAGATTTATTAAAACAGAATCAAAATAATAATAAAAGTCTTGTATGCAAAAACAATCATAGTTTTGATTATGCAAGAAGCGGTTATGTAAATTTATTAACTGCCAATCGTAAGAAAACAAAATTACCGGGAGATAATAGTCTTATGGTAAATGCTCGGCGTAATTTTTTGAGTCGGGATTTTTATAAACCTATGAGTGATAAACTTTGTGAAGTTGTTGATTCATTTATTCCGTGCAAAGGAGTAGTTCTTGACGCTGGTTGCGGTGAAGGTTATTATACAAAAAATGTATACAAGTTTCTTTCTGAAAATGGCAAAAGCCCATATGTATATGGCATTGATATTGCAAAGTGTGCTGTAGATTCAGCTGCTAAAAGCTGTAAAGATGTAGAGTTTGCAGTAGGAAGTGTATTTCATATTCCAGTGATGGATAATAGCTGCAATGTGCTTATGTCAGCATTTGCACCATATTGCGGTGATGAATTCAGACGTGTTTTAAAACCTGAAGGAACAATGATACTTGTCATTCCCGGAGCTTATCATCTATGGGAGCTTAAAAAAGCTGTTTATGATACGCCTTATAAAAATAATGTTCAGGACTATGAACTGTCCGGTTTTGAATTTATTGGGACTGAAAAAGTTAATTATGAAATATCCATGGATAATTCGAAAGATATACAAAACCTATTTGCTATGACGCCTTATTATTATAAAACAGGAAGACAAGAACACATTCGACTTGATGCATTGCAGGAACTTCATACGAAAGTTTCCTTTGAAATATTGCAGTATAAAAAGAAATGAGATGAGATAAAATGGCTTTAGACGGAGCGTTTTTATATGCGGTAAAAAAAGAAATGGAATTTCTTGTGGGTTCAAGAATTGAAAAGATTTATCAGCCTGCAAGAGAAGAGATAATATTGTCACTTAGAACACGTGATGGCAGCTATAAATTGCTTATATCTGCCTCTGCTGATAGGGCAAGAGTTCATCTTACAAATGTTCAGGCAGAGAATCCAAAAGTTCCGCCTATGTTTTGTATGCTGCTTAGAAAGCGTCTTGGCAGCGGTAAGCTTTTAAATATAAGACAGGATGGACTTGAACGTGTACTTTATCTTGATTTTTCATGTATAAATGAACTTGGAGATGTGGTGGAGCTTACTCTTGTGTGCGAAATAATGGGCAGGTACTCAAATCTTATTCTTATTGATGAGAATAAGAAAATAATTGACAGCATAAAACGTGTTGATGCTGAAATGTCTAGTAAAAGACTTGTACTTCCTGGTATGACATATGAACTTCCACCAAGAGATGAAAGACTTAATTTCCTTGAATGTTCTTGTAATGAAATTAAAGAAGCACTTAAAAGCAAAAATGGAGTACTTCCTAAAATGCTGCTTTGTACATTAGAAGGTGTTTCTCCTGTACTTGTGCGTGAATGGGCATTTTATGCCGGACGTGGAAATGAATTCCGAACTGAAACCATGAGTGATGATGATTACGACAGGCTTTGTTTTGCAATAGGACGTACAAAGGCAATGCTCAATGAAGATAATTGTCATTTTACAATTGCTTCTACAAGAGAAGGTCAGCTTAAAGACTTTTCATTTATTCCGTTGCATCAGTACGGAACTTTTATGATAACTCATGAAATGCCGTCTGCTTGTGCATTACTTGATAATTTTTATGCACAGCGTGATAAGGTCGCACGAATGAAGCAAAGAGCAAATGATCTTTTCAGACTGCTTGTGCAAAAGTCGGAACGTATAAGCAGGAGAATTTCTTCTCAGACAGAAGAGCTTGAAGCTTGTAAGGAAAAGGATAATTTAAGACGTCAGGCAGATTTGATCTCATCGAATCTTTATCGTATCAACAAGGGCGATACTGAAGCTGTCTTGGAAGATTTCTATGAAGAAAGTTGTCCGTCTGTTACAATAAAACTTGACCCACGACTTACTCCGCCGCAGAATGCACAGCATTATTACAGTGCATATAAAAAGGCGTGTACAGCAGAAAAGATCCTTGCAAAGCAAATAGATTCCGGACGTGAAGAGCTTGCATATCTTGATAGTGTGCTTGATGTTCTAACTCGTGCTGATACTGAAAATGACTTGGAACAGCTTAGACTTGAACTTGCTGAACAGGGTTATATACGTTCTGTAAGACTTAAAGGCAAAGCACCAAAATCCCTGCCGCCTATAGAGTATATATCTTCAGAAGAATTTAAGATCTCGGTTGGAAGAAATAATAAGCAAAATGATAAACTGACATTAAAAGATTCAGAAAAACTGGATATTTGGCTTCATACACAGAATATCCCAGGCTCGCACGTTATAATTCATACAGACGGCAGAGAAGTGCCAATGAATACTATATTAGAAGCCGCACAGCTTGCAGCATATCACAGTAAGGCACAGACATCAGCACAAGTGCCGGTTGATTATTGTTTGGTTAAATTTGTGAAAAAACCTGTTGGTTCAAAACCGGGTAAAGTAATATTTTCAAATCAGCACACTGTTTATGTAACTCCGCCTGCTGATATTGCAAAATTTAAAAGAGAGGATAAAGCATGAATAAACGTTTAGGAGAAGAATTTTTTCACCGTGATTGTCTTGAAGTGGCTCCTGATTTAGTAGGAAAAATAATTGCAAGACGGTTGCCTGATGGAACTATATTAAGAGAACGCATTTCAGAAACCGAAAGTTATCGTGGTGAGGAAGATCTTGCATGTCATGCATCAAAAGGAAGAACTAAAAGAACGGAGCTGCTTTATGGTAAAAGCGGAATTATATATGTATATCTTTGTTATGGTATGCATTGGCTTATGAATGTTATAACAGGAGAGTTACAGCAGCCGCAGGGTGTTCTTATACGAGCTGGTGAAGTTCATAACGGTCCTGCCAAGCTTACAAAATATTTGCAGGTTGGCAAAAAATTTAACGGAGAAAGCTTTGTGTCCAATGATGAATTATGGATAGAAGATGATGGGATTTCTGTAAAGCTTAGAACAGATGTTCGTGTTGGTATAGATTACGCCGGTGATTATTGGAAAAATATGCCGTGGAGATGGATATTAGAATCAAAGCAGGAGTCAAAGTAAAAGAGGTTGGATTATATTGGACGATATGAAAACAGCAAATTTGCTTGCAAAGCTTATAGCTGAAAAATCTGGTACAGCGTATTTTGTTGGCGGTTTTGTACGTGATAAGATTATGAAGCACGAAAATAAGGATATTGATATTGAGGTTCATGGCATTTCTGCTGATATTCTAGAAGATATACTTGACAGCATTGGCAAGCGTATGGAAATAGGTGAAAGTTTTGGCATATATGGAATAAAAGGATATAGTCTGGATATAGCACTGCCTAGAAAAGAACACCTTTGCGGTAAGGGGCATCGTGACTTTGATATTGATGTAGACCCATTTATTGGCACTGAAAAAGCGGCACTTAGACGTGACTTTACAATAAATGCTCTTATGGAAAATATTATTACAGGTGAGGTAATAGACCATTTTGGCGGTATAAGTGATATAAACGATAAAATAATACGTCATGTAAGTGATAAAACATTTTCGGAAGATCCTTTAAGAGTGCTGCGGTCAGCACAATTTGCAGCAAGATTTGAGTTTAGCATAGCTGATGAAACTCTTTTGCTTTGCAGGAATATAGATTTAAGTACACTTTCAAAGGAACGTATAGAGGCTGAACTTGTTAAGGCACTTTTAAAAGCAGAAAAACCATCGATATTTTTTGAGTCGCTTAGAAAAATGGAGCAGCTTGGCACATGGTTTCCGGAAGTTGAAATGCTTATTGGAGTGCCTCAAAATAGTAAGTACCATATGGAAGGCGATGTTTGGAATCATACAATGATGGTTATTGATGAGGCTGCAAAATATCGTGATCGCAGTACACATCCTTATGGTTTTATGATGACAGCACTTGTGCATGATTTTGGAAAGGCAATTTGCACGGAAAAGAAAAATAGCGTTTACCATGCGTACGAACATGAAACTAAGGGACTGCCTATCGTAAGACAATTTTTAAAGCGAATTACAAATGAAAAAAGGCTGATACATTATGTGATGAATATGACAGAACTTCATATGAAGCCAAATGTACTTGCAAATGCAGAAGCGTCTGTAAAGTCTACAAATAAAATGTTTGATAGTTCAGTAAGTCCAATTGATCTTATATATATAGCACAGTCAGATGATAAGGGCAGAGAAACGCTTATTCAATCAAAGTCTACAGAAGAATTTCTTTTAAAAAGACTTGATATTTATAATAAGACTATGGAAAAGCCGTATGTTACAGGCAAGGATCTTATAGATGCAGGATTTTTGCCAAACGAAAATTTTAAAGAAGTTTTGTCTTATGCACATAAGCTAAGGCTTGCCAATGTAGATAAAAAATCTGCCTTGAAGCAGACTGTTTCATATGCGGCTAAATTTAATAAAAATAAATTTTTTGAAAAATAAAAAAAATTGGAAAAAAGGTATTGACAAAAGCGTCAGAATAGTATATAATGAAAAAGTACTAAAAAGAATAGTAATGACAATGGCGTCAGACTTTTTGGAAATATCGTAATGATATTTTTGGATTTTCTGCGTCCTTTTTTGTTTTATTATTTATTGGTTTAGTACAGTTTTTAATTCAAGTTTAATTAAATAATAATTTTTTGATGTAAGGAGTAATTAAAATGAATTTGAAAAATCAGTATCTTATTGATTTGCTGGAAACAGTAAAGAAGAGAAATGCCGGTGAGCCAGAATTCATTCAGGCAGTAACAGAGGTTCTTGAAACACTTGAACCAGTTGTTGAAAAGCGTCCTGATCTCGTAGAAGCAGGCGTTCTGGAAAGAATCGTTGAACCAGAGAGACAAATCATGTTCCGTGTACCATGGGTAGATGATAATGGTAAGGTACAGGTTAACAGAGGTTTCCGTGTACAGTTCAATTCTGCAATTGGTCCATATAAGGGCGGTATCAGACTTCACCCATCAGTATATCTTGGTATTATCAAGTTCCTTGGCTTTGAGCAGGTATTTAAGAACAGTCTTACAACACTGCCTATGGGCGGCGGCAAGGGCGGTTCCGACTTTGATCCTAAGGGCAAGAGCGATGGAGAAGTAATGCGTTTCTGCCAGAGCTTTATGACAGAGCTTTCTAAGCACATCGGTGCTGATTGTGATGTTCCTGCTGGTGATATTGGTACAGGCGGACGTGAGATCGGTTATATGTTCGGTCAGTACAAGAGACTGCGTAACGAATTTACAGGTGTTCTTACTGGTAAGGGTCTGACATATGGTGGTTCTCTTGCAAGAACAGAGGCTACAGGTTATGGTCTGCTTTATTTCACTAATGAAATGCTTCAGGCAAACGGTATGTCACTTGAAGGCAAAACAGTTGTAATTTCTGGTTCTGGTAACGTTGCTATTTATGCAACTGAAAAGGCAACTCAGTATGGTGCAAAGGTTGTTGCATTGTCTGACTCTAACGGTTATATTTATGATAAGAATGGTATTGATCTGCCACTCGTAAAGCAGCTCAAGGAAGTTGAAAGAAAGAGAATTAAGGAATATGTAAATACTCATCCAGAAGCAGAGTATCATGAAGGATGCAAGGGCATCTGGACAATTCCTTGTGATATTGCTCTTCCTTGTGCAACTCAGAATGAAATTGATAAGGAATCTGCTGAAATTCTGGTTAAGAATGGTTGCAAGGTTGTATCTGAAGGTGCAAATATGCCATCTACACCAGAGGCAATTGAAACATATCTGTCAAATGGCATTCTCTATGGTCCAGCAAAGGCTGCTAACGCAGGCGGTGTTGCAACATCTGGTCTGGAAATGAGCCAGAACAGTGAAAGACTTTCTTGGACATTTGAGGAAGTTGACGCTAAGCTCCACGGCATAATGAAGGATATCTTCAAGTCATGTGACGAGGCAGCTAAGGAATATGGTATGGAAGGCAACTACATGGCTGGTGCAAATATTGCAGGCTTCCTGAAGGTTGCTGAAGCTATGAAGGCTCAGGGCTGCGTATAATTCTGCTTACATCAAAATATATAAGAAGAGCGATCTGCATTTTATTGCAGGTCGTTTTTCTTTTTTAAACAAAAAACAACAGGCAGCCAATTTTCTTTTGGCTGCCTGTTATTATATATTATTCAATTATTCATAAACTGCACCCCAGCATATTCTATCAAATTTAAGAATATTATTGTTTGACAGTTTATCAGCCATGTCTTCCAAATCAATAAAAAAATTATTGACTTTTTTAGCATTGACTTTTATTTTAATCAGTACACGATTTTCATACTGTTTCAGATAATTTATCATTTCATAATAATTATCTTCATTAAAATACTGAAAAGTAATATTAAATTGAATGTTTTTTTCTTTATATGTTCCATAAAAAATAAGGTCTATAAAAAGAGCTTCTGCACTATCATCGTCAAATGTATTATCATATCGAAATGGTAATTCTATTATATCATATTCTTTTTTAAAAAGTCCCACTTTAACCTCCTGAATTATAAAATAATTTACTCTTCTTTATTTAAAAATTCGGAAATGATATAACGTGGACGCTGTTTTACTTCATGATAAATCTTACCAATATATTCTCCAATAATACCTAAACAGAATAATTGTAAACCGCCAATAAGCCAAATAGAACAAATTGTGCTTGACCAACCAATTTCTGAATAGCCTGTCAACTTAGTGATAAATGCCCAGATAAAGGCTATTAAACTGACAGTTGACATAATCAACCCTAAGAAAGTAATCATTTTTAAAGGCTTTGTACTAAACGATGTGATGCCATTGATTGCAAATGCAAGCATTTTCTTTAAAGGGTATTTACTTTCTCCGGCGAATCGTTCATGTCTTTCATAATAGACATTGCAGCTTTGAAATCCGATTAATGGAACCATTCCTCTTAAGAATAGATTTACTTCTTTAAAATTTGAAAGTTCTTGTAAAACCCGTTTGCTCATAAGTCTAAAGTCTGCATGATTGTAAACTACATCTGCACCCATTGCTTTCATGAATTTATAAAAGCTTTCTGCTGTGAATTTTTTAAAAAATGTATCTGTTTCTCTGGAATTTCTTACACCATAAACGACCTGATTGCCTTCGTAATATTTTTCAACCATAGCATCTATAGTATTTATATCATCCTGTAAATCTGCATCCATAGTAATTGCCATATCACAAAGTTCTTTTACTGTCATCAATCCAGCCAGTACAGCATTTTGGTGACCGCTGTTACGTGCGAGGTTTATTCCGGAGAAAAGAGTAGGCTCCTCTTTATGAAGAGATTCAATTATTTGCCATGTTTTGTCCTTTGAACCGTCATTGACAAATACTATACGGCTTTTTTCTGAAATCGATTGTTGTTTTATTAAATCTTGATATTTTTCTTTAAGCTGTTTTGCTGTTTCGTGCAGCACTTCTTCTTCGTTGTAACAAGGAATTATCATATATAAAATTTCTGGTTGTTTCATGTTATACTCCTTATCTCCAAAATTCAAATATTCTTGCAAATGCCAATGCGTTTTCCTGCCACTCAATAGAATATGCAGATGTAGGATTATTGTAAGAATACGCTTGTACAAAATTCATCAGCAGACTTACAAAACCTGCAAATATCATAAGATTGTTTAAGTGGAGTTTTGTATTTTTAGCACAATTCTGATGTGTTATAAAACAAATTATCAATGCTCCTAAAATTATTTGCCAAGCAAAGTCAACACTGTATCTATTTGCAAATCCGCTTTCCCATATTGAAAATATTATAATGGATGGACAAATAATGCATACTACCAGTATTATAAGGGCATACATTCGTTTATTTGTATTTTGCACTGCTCTGTATGCTTTAAGTGATTTGCCGTATGCAAGAACAGGGAGTGCTTTCCAGATAATTCCAAGTGCTGCTCCTGTTGCAAGGAAATAATATCCCTGTGGCTGAAATGTTAAAGCACCATCTGCTGTGAAGAATGGGAAAGATTCGCTAAATGTTGGTGTTCTAAGAAGGAAATTGAAAAATCCTATCAGTGCAAAATGAGTATGATATTGTGATGCTGTGAAATCATTGATAGTTAAAGAATATTGAATACCAAAATCAAGAGGATTGCCGAATCTAATGTAGTTATAGAAAACTTGAATAGAACCGATTAAAATGAACGGTAAAAATGCACATAGTAAATAAGGCAGATAATACGATGCTTTATTTTCATCTTTTCGGCTTGCTTTTTTCTTTTTAAATCCTGAGAAAATCAGAAGCAGAGATGCAATGCAGTATATTGCAAGAGTTGGACGGCACAAAACACCTAAGCTAAGAAATACTGTTGACAAAGCCAAACGCCAGTTAACGATTTTTCCATCACCGATCACATTAGAACTAATAAGGAAATATGCACCGACCGCAACACACGCAAAGCCGGAGGATTGTGCAATTTCATAGAAATTATCATGGAAATAACATAGGAAAATACCGGAA
>CANOIR010000012.1 GCA_947566125.1 uncultured Ruminococcus sp.
TTAAGCTTACAAAATAAAACAAATAAGTCCGCCGCATCCTTCATTTATAACACGTTCGAGAGTTTCCTGTAGTTTCATTCTTGCACCAATAGGCATTTTCCCAAGTTTACTACGCAATCCTTCACCAACAAGTTCATGCAAAGATTTGCCGAATATATTCGATGTCCATATTTTGGTGCTGTCATCTTCAAATCCGTCAAGGAGATAGGATATTAGCTCTTCGCTTTGACGTTCTGTACCCACAATAGGACTCACTGCGGTATTTATTGTTGCCTTCATAAGATGAATTGATGGTGCAGATGCCTTTAGTCTTACTCCATATTTTCCTCCTTGCTTTATAATTTCAGGTTCTTCCAATGAAAGTTCTGAAAGTTCCGGCATTATTATTCCATATCCGGTTGACATAGCTTCTTCAAGTGCAGGTGCAAAGCGGAGATATTTTTTCTTCATCTCACAAAGTTCTGTCAGTATACTCATAAGTTCGCCGTCTGAATGGATGTCAAGACCTGTTTTTTCACAAAGTATAGTATAAAACAATGATGATGAAACTTCAACAGATACTTTAGCCGAACCTGTTCCAAGGTCGGTGTCTATGAATGATACATTTGTTATATGTTCGCAAAGTTCAGGCAGTTTCTCAAATGCTTTAATATCACGTACAGCTCTCATTTCTTTTGCACTTTGTCTAAGGGCAGAAAATACAGCTTCACGCAGCCAATGGTTATATTCAAGACTACTAAGCCAGCTTGCTGTACGTATTTGAACTTCACGAAGAGGAAATGCATATAGAAGTTCCATGAGTATTTCTTTTATATCCTCATCTGAAAGATCTGGACAGCATACCGGAATAACTGCTGCTTTATACTTGTTTCTAAGATTTTCCGCAAGTTCCTGTGCAGCGTTGCCCTTTGGCTCTATGCAGTTTAAAAGAATTACAAATGGTTTGTTTATTTCCTTGAGTTCGTTTATAACACGTTCTTCACATTCTTCATACTGTCTGCGAGGAATATCTGTTATACTGCCGTCTGTTGTAACAACGATACCTACTGTTGAATGATCAGTAATAACTTTTTGAGTACCCACTTCAGCCGCCATTCCAAATGGTACAGCTTCATCGAACCAAGGTGTTTTTACCATTCTAGGTGATTCTTCTTCCATATATCCCAAAGCATCTGGAACTATGTATCCAACACAGTCTACAGCTCTTACACGCAGATGAACACTATCCTTTAGAGTTATTTCAACAGCTTCTTCTGGTATAAATTTAGGTTCGGAAGTTTGTATAGTCTTTCCGCCTGCTGATTGCGGAAGTTCAAGTGAAGCACGTTCTTTTATACTTTCATCATGAATATTTGGTATGACCAGCTTTTTCATAAGCTGACCTATAAATGTAGATTTTCCGGTTCGTACAGGTCCTACAACACCTATATAAATATCTCCGCCTGTACGTTTTGCAATATCTTCATAGAAATCCTTTTGCATATGCTTTGTACACCTCCTTAGTATACTATTGGAATCAGCAGCATTTCTGATTTAGTTAAAACATCGCCTGTAAGACCGTTTTCTTCCATAACAGCAGCGACCTTTGTGCTGCATCTTTTTGCAATATCCCATATATGTTCACCGGCTGTACCGTAATAAAGTCTTAATGCACAGTCCCTGTCAAATACAGGAGCATTTTCTGGGTTTAGATTTATTCCGGTAATTCCTGCCATATTTGTTACAGGATATGCCATTCCGGATAATCTTACATTGCATTTTATAGAAATACTTCCGTCCGCACCCAAGTGATATGAAGAATCAGATGGTTCGGCACTTGCAAAAACAAGCATTTCATCAGCACGTATATTTATTGGCAGCAGCTCTTCAAACGCTTCTTCACGTTCCAGAAGAGTGGTGGAGCCGTCTGCATTTTCAGCAAGAACACTTGCACACAGCATACCGCATAAACGAATTTTTCCTTGCTGTGCAAGCGGAGTTATGCTGACATTTTTCATATGACAGTGAAGGTCATATATTTGTTCAGGTGCATTTTCTCCGGTTCCTATTGTTGCAGTACAGGTAAATATTTCTGACAGTGCAACGGGAGCTGCTGAAATTTTAAGCTGCTCGGATTCGCAGCTGCATCCTGCCTTTGTGGAATATGCATCAGTTACAATAGGGACAGATTTAGATTTGCATACTGTACAAATTAATCTGACTTCTGCGGTGCATGAAAGCGTTTTCATATCGTTGCCAGAAGGTTTAGCCTCAAAGTTTATCATTTGAGCGTCTGCTGTTCCGGTGTAAGTTTCATCTATTCCTTCTACATCTATTATTTGACTATATGGACACATTGAAAGATGAAGTGATTGTACAGTTGTATCGTCACTGCTGCCGGAGCGATAGAGAATATCAGCAATTATTTCACCACGCAGAACAAGTTTCCCTGCAATTACACTACATTCTCCCTGAACGGCTCTTGCGGTGCATCTTAAAATAGATTCAGCAGGCGGTTTTGATGTGCCAAGGTCAATATCTTCGGAAAGATTTATATTTCTGGATACTTTTTTTATTTCTGAAACAGCTGTAACTGGTCTTTGCTGCAATTGCAAACCTGAATTATCAGAGCTGTCACTATCACCTATATCGCATATAACCTCCTGTATACGTTCTGAACTTACTCTTATTCTTACAGAAACAGCACCACGAACATCAAGCCTGCGTTTGCCGGTGGCACGGCAGTTTTGGTAGTCAGTTTTAACATGGAAATATACCGCTCTATCACAGCCTTCCGGCACATCGGCAGTTTTGCTGTAGACTGCATTTTGAGAAACGCAGTGCAGAGCTTTGCTTTCTTCGCTGCAATAAATCACACGTATAAGTACACTTAGTTCATAGCTTAGTTTTCCTCCCGACAGCTTATAATCAGTGATTGATGCTGACGCAGTACAGCATATAACCCGAAAGATTTCAGGGTCATAGTCCGGCAGAACAAGACTTTGAGTGAAGTCCTGTTCTTGTAGTTCATCGAGAATAATTTCTGTTACCGGTAAACATTCGGTGCAAACTTTACATTCCATTTGATTTCCTCCTTGTACATTGCTTTTTTTTAGTTTATGCGATACTTCTTGTTTGTATGATTGATGTTCATAGAAAAAGCCTATCTCCATATAGTACGGCTGTTTTTTACCATAAAGAACAAGCAAATTGAAAAATGTTAAAAATAAGTTAAAAATGCGATTAAATTATTGAAAAAATTGTAGTAATGTGATATAATAAGTAAGATATTTAATACTTTTGAAAGGAGTATATATTATGTATATTATTGTAAAAGAAGGCGGAATGGCTAAGAGAATCGTAAACACAACCACATCTTCAGCAATTACGATTGATGAGCTTGGAACAGGAACTGCGAGAAAATATGTTGTAGCTGCTTATTATGGCGAAGATGCAAAAGGTGCAAGAAAGCAGATAGCTATTGATAAGTTCAATACATATAACGAAGCACAACATCTTTTGACCCAGATCTCCACTTGCATTACAAATGGCGACAGATCATGTGTAGTAAACAGTAATTGATATCTTTAAAATATTCTATATAAAAAGCAAAGGCTGCTGCAAAGTTTAAATTTTGCAACAGCCTTTTTGTTTTGATTTATATTAAATTAGATTAGATCTATTTTTCAGAAGCTCCACGAACAACAGCCTTTAAACCGCCTTTTATATATATTGTTATATTGCAATATTTTTGTTTTTTTGCCATAGGAGTTCGCACGGTTTTTGTGAGTGATATATTATCCTTTTCTGTAACAATAGTATAGAATGAAAAATTTTGACTATATGATATAGATATTTCTTTATCGTCCCATGTTATTACTTGAGTACGAAATGTTATCAGCCTTATCAAAAGAAAAATAGCAGCCGGCACAAGTGCTATCCCAAACAATGGAAACAGTATATCGTAGGCATATGATTTTATATATGATATTATTAAAAGCAATCCAAGTATTATTCCAATAATCGTCATCGGCTGCCATATAAAGCACCATAGAGTATACGGGCTTGGAATAGTTTTGTTTTTATGCTTTTTTGAAATGGCGGAAGTGAGGTGTGATTTTCTTGATACTATCGGAACAAGCAGGGCTTTTTTATCCCTTATACTTCTGCTTGATGGATATGTTACAAATAGTGATGCCACTCCCGTTATTTTGCTAATAAAACCTTGCTTCATTATTATACATTCAATAGACGGCGTGTATATATTTATATGATTTCTTGGAAACAATCCTGATAAAATGCGTATTATATTTGCATCTATCGCAGTGTGAAAACCTGCTGAACGCATAAGATTTATAACAAATGAAATAAAGCGGCAGAAAAGCAGTATTATAAGTATGATTATAATTATTTTTGGTACAGCTCGGAATATTGATGCAGCAGCGTCGCTCATCTTATCGATTGCTTCTGTAATATGAAGTTCTGTAAGAATTTCTCTGGCAGCATTTTTTATTTCAATAAAAAACGCCGCTATATAAAGCGTTCCGGACAGGGTGCTTGAGAATAAAAAAGAATATAGAACTATTTTCCATATACTTAAGCTGTAAGTGAATTTGAATTTTTTTTCTTTTTTACATATGGGGATTTGAGCAGAAAGTTCATCGCAGTCTTTTTTTCTTATCCAAAGCACAGTATCGCCTGTGATCTTGCCTGCAGTATTTTCTATTCTGAATATAGAGAGTCTGAGCATAAAGGGAAGCTTTATTTCTGATTCCAAAGCAGCGGTTATTTTTTCAAATGGTATAACAATACGCTTTTGAATAAAAATGCCCTGAACTAATATGAAATTTTTACTGTCAGAACAATATCTGCATCCCAGCCATCTTACAAGTGCCGAACCAAAAATAAAAAGCATTACTAGAATATCCATCCACGCACCTTTTATCCATTCTATAAAAGCTTCCGTTGAAAATGGAAAAAGATTAAGAGAACGCAGTAGGGGAAGAAAAAGAAGCCATAAATTTACAGCACAGTGCTGTAATATTCTTATTGGGTGTTCATGTTTCATTTCGCTTTTTATTCTCATGGCATCGACCCTTCGTGTCTATTATTTACTATATCACTTAGGTTATCTACGATTTCCTTTGAATCAGTAGCTTTTATAAATGGCAAAACAAGTTTTTTTCCATAAACGCAAAGAACTATAAAATTAAGACTTGTATATTTTGAAAAAGGTGTTTTTATAAAGTATATAAGTTCAATTCTGCTTATTTTCATACGTCTTTCACAGGATATGATAATGCCGCTTTGTAATTTGACTTCATTTTCATCTATGTATACGATTAAATTTTTCAGCATCAGCGGGATATATATTCCCATAGAAATTTCTATTAAAATCAGTAATACTGCTGCAATATAGAAAAGTATTTTGTTTAAAGCTATTTTAGCAGCAATAAAAAGAATTATAACAATTGCTGTTAGGATGGACATTAAACTTATAGCAGCACTTCGTGGCGGCGTGTATTTTTTATTCATGATATAGCCTCCAGACTTTGTGACATTTTCTTTTTTTATTTTAACAAAGTTTTATATAATTGTCAAGTTGCTGTTTGTTTTAATTAAAATAAATGGTTCTTATAGGTCTAATGCAAAATCATTTTGTATACTAATATTATATATTAGTTATAATGCGAAATATGTCGCAGGAAAAGGGTGGAGAAAAAATTATGCTTGAAACTATAAATAATTACATCTGGAATTCAGGACTGTTGATACTTCTTCTTGGAACAGGGATATTTCTTACATTAAAGACAAAGTTTTTTCAGTTTAGACGTTCCGGATTTATTTTTAAAAGTGTAAGACGTTCTCTTAAAAACAGCGGTTCATCTCAATGGAAGATCTCTGCCTCTGCCTTGGCTGCTTCAATGGGTACCGGGAATATAGTAGGCGTTACTGCTGCGATAGCAATAGGCGGAGCTGGAGCTGTTTTTTGGATGCAGGTGTCTGCTTTTTTTGGAATGATGCTGACTTATGCAGAAAATGTTTTGTCAATGAAATTTAGGCATATTGAAGAAGATGGAAATGTAATAGGAGGCGCTGCCGCATATTTGAGATATGGACTTGGGAGCAAACCTCTTGCATTTATATATGTTTTTTTCTGTATACTTGCATCATTGGGAATGGGAAATATGACCCAGGGAAGTGCAGCGGCACAAGCACTTTCGGGTGCATTTGGTTTTTCTCCTGTAGTTATTGGAGTTTTTATAACTATATTTTTATTGGCAACAGTTATAGGCGGAGCTAAGAGCATTGGCAATGCAGCAAAATTTTTACTTCCGTTTGCGGCAATAAGTTATATGATACTTGCGTTATCCGTTATTTTTGTGAATTTCAAGAATATACCGTATGCATTTGGGGAAATATTTAAAAGTGCATTTGGTATAAAGCAGGTCGGTGCAGGTTTATTTGGCAGTGCTTTATCTGCTGGTCTTAGACATGGAGTTTTTTCCAATGAAGCAGGACTTGGCAGCAGTGCACTTATACATAGCAATGCCAAAGACAGCGATCCATATCTACAAGGAATGTGGAGTATATTTGAAGTGTTTCTTGATACAATGGTTTGTTGTACTCTTACCGCACTTATGATTTTAACATCCGGCGTAAACATAGAAATGGGAGCAAAGCCAGTATCAGATGCTTTCAGCATGATTCTTGGAAGATACAGTGGTGCAGTAACATCTGTAATAATCGCACTTTTTGCGGTATGTACAATGCTTGGCTGGTGCTGCTGCGGTGAAACTGCTCTAAAAAGTCTAGGTATAAATGCTTGCAAAAAGAAAAGTGTTATCTTGACATATCGCATAATATTTTGTATATTGGGCGGTTTTGGCTGTACAGGAGCATTATCTGATATGTGGACTCTTTCCGATATAGCCAATGGTCTTATGGCAATACCAAATTTACTTGCACTATTGCTTCTTTCAAGGTATGTCACTGTACCGGTAAAGTGTGATAAATGTGGAAAATAATTGTCATGTATGTATAAAATAATGAAAGGCACATAAAATTCATAAAGAATGCTTGACATTATTTTTGCTTTTTTTGTATAATTATAAGTACATATGATTGTACGTTTTTTGGTAAATAAAAGAAAATGTTTCGCCGTACGCAGTGAAGCGACGGCAGTTTATCAATTTTTAGAAGCAAGTATGATAAATGCCAGCATGGCAGTTAAAAGTAAAAGAAATAGCAGTGCAGTGTTTTTTAGAGGCTGACTGCAAACAGGCAATTGCCTGATATTTTATTTGACAGCTTATTAGATAGTTATAGCTTTAGCACAGTGCCGGGAACGGAATGAAGGCGTATGTATAAAGTTGGTTTTAAAATGTGATGTATAGCTGTCATCTTCTGCCGTGTTTGGCACGGAAAGAGAGGGTACTTTTTTGGCATTAACAGAGGGAAAAAACAATCGTAGTTCAAAGGCATCGCAAAATGCGGGCAGAGCATCATACCGTAAAAATTACAGGAGTAATCCACGGGCAAATGCACTTGAAACTAAATCGGCAGCAAGAACGGTAAAAAACAATAATACACGAAGGGAAAACAGAAAAAATCCTGTTCGTATAATCCCACTTGGCGGACTTAATGAGATCGGTAAAAATATGACAGTCTTTGAATGTTGCAATGATATGTTCATTCTGGACTGCGGACTTGCATTTCCAGATATGGATATGCCGGGTGTTGATATAGTTATTCCTGATTTCACTTATGTTGTTGAAAATAAAGACAGAGTCAGAGGTATTGTATTAACTCACGGTCATGAAGACCATATTGGCGGTCTTGCGTATCTTTTAAAGAAGATAAATGTTCCGATTTATGGTACAAGACTTACTCTTGCACTTGTAAAAGGCAAATTGGAAGAACACGGTCTTTTAAACACGGCAAAATTATTTGAAGTTCAGCCGAGAAAGACTGTTCATCTTGGCTGTATGGCGGTTGAATTTATAAATGTAAACCACTCCATACCAGATGCAGTTGGTATGGCTATTCACACACCGGCAGGAATTATAGTTCATACCGGTGACTTCAAGGTGGATTTCTCACCTGTTGACGGTTCTGTCATTGATCTTGCAAGATTTGGTGAACTTGGAAGCAGGGGAGTTCTTGCACTTATGGCGGACTCAACAAATGCTGAGCGAGTTGGCTTTACACGTTCCGAAAGAACAGTTGGCGGTTCATTTGAAAAGCTATTTGAAAAAGCAGGCTCAAAACGTATAATCATAGCGACATTTTCTTCAAATATTCACCGTATCCAGCAGATAATTGATAACGCAGTGCGTCATAAAAGAAAAGTTGCAGTATTTGGACGAAGCATGGTTCATGTTATGGGTACTGCACTTGAGCTTGGTTACTTGAAAGTTCCGGAAGGTACTATTATTGATATAGATGATATGAACCGTTATCCTGACGAACAAGTCGTTTTAATAACTACAGGCAGTCAAGGCGAACCTATGAGTGCACTTACACGAATGGCTATGAATGGTCACAAGAAAGTAACTATTACTCCAAATGATTTTATTATCATTTCTGCCACACCAATTCCCGGCAATGAAAAGTATGTTACACGTGTAGTAAACGAGCTTATGCGTTCTGGTGCTGAAGTAATATATGAAGCTATGTATGAAGTTCATGTTTCAGGTCACGCCTGTCAGGATGAGCTGAAACTTATTGAAGCACTTACAAGACCAAGATATTTTATTCCTGTACACGGAGAATATAAACATCTTGCAAAACACGCACAAATAGCTATTTCCATGGGTATACCAGAGGAAAGAATAATTATTGGTGAAAACGGCAATGTAATTGAGCTGGACAGCCAGTCTATTCGTATTGCATCTCAAGTTACTTCAGGTCGTGTTATGGTAGATGGATTGGGAGTAGGCGATGTTGGTTCAATAGTTTTGCGTGACAGACGTCATCTTGCTCAAGATGGCTTGATAATAGTTGTAATAGGAATTGAAAAGATTACAAACACTGTCGTTTCTGGGCCTGATATAATTTCAAGAGGCTTTGTATATGTGCGTGAATCAGAATCACTAATGGCAGAAGCAAAGCAAGTCCTTTTGCGTGCTCTTGATAATTGCAGCAGTCAGGACCTTAGAGAATGGGGAGCATTAAAAACAAAACTGAGAGATGTTTTGTCTGAATATATCTATGGCAAAACCAAGAGAAGTCCTATGATACTTCCTATTATTATGGAAATATAAAATTATATATTAAAATATTATATTCATTATTCGTGCATTACCTTTATTATTTTTATGTGAGTACACTTGAACAGTGTGACTTTTACAGTAAAATTTTAGTTTTTTAATTATAAAATTTTACTTACGGAGGAAAACGTAATGAAAAGAAATAAGGACACATTATTCCTTTTATTTTCTGTGCTTATGCTTTTAAGCACTGGAATACCTTTTATTATTTATATAACAAAAAATGGCTGGAATGGTCTTGCTTGGTTATTTCTGCCTGCTGTTATTTTCAGCATTGCTTTGATCGTATTTGGAGTTTTTGTACAGGACAGGCTGTTTTCAGGTCAGTTTATGGGCGAAGCTGTTCAGGAACTTGCAAGTACTTCTCTCCGTAGGCTTTCTGTTCCAGTAGTACTTACAGAGGAAAACGGCAGGATATTTTGGTATAATGAAAAATTCAGATCACAGTTTTTGCAAGGCAGAAGAAAAAGCGTGACCTTTCAGGAATTGCTTTGCATGAATGTCAATACTCTTATGGATGGTCATGACCTTATGCTTGAGTATCATGGAAAAAAATATCGTGTGCATAGCGAAACGATCCATATGAATGAATTGAAAAAGTTTTATGCAGTGCAGTTTGTGGATATAACAGATCAGGTCAAACTTCAAAATGAATTAAGAGAGTCAAGACCATGTGTTTTGCTTATGGTAATTGACGGTTATGACGATGTAATGCAGTATGCGAAAGAAAGTGAAAAGGCACAGGTTTCAGCGGAAGTAGAGCTTTTGCTTGAAAACTTTATGGCAGGAACAAAGGGTATTGTAAGAAAGATAGACAATGATCAGTTTTATGCTGTAATGGAAACAAGGCATCTTTACAATGCAATGGATAAGCGTTTTCCGATTCTTGATGAAGCAAGAAAAATTTGTGTTGCCGGCAGGTTTAGAGTTACATTTTCAATAGGTGTCGGCATAGGCGGAACATCTCTTGAAGAGAGTGAAAAGATCGCAAGACAATCGCTGGATATGGCATTGGGAAGAGGCGGAGATCAGGCAGCTGTTAAGATGGAGAATGGTTTTAACTTTTATGGCGGTGCATCAAAGGGTGTAGAAAAGCGTTCAAAAGTTATGATTCGTTCCATGGCACTTGCATTGCAGGAAATGATAGAAAATGCTGAACACATATACATAATGGGACACCGTTTTGGCGACCTTGATTCTATAGGTTCAGCCTGTGGCATGGCAGGTGCAATAGCACTTATGGGCAAGCCGGTTTCTGTTGTTGCAAGGCGTCAAAGCTGTCTTGCCGGTGATCTTATTGATAGAATGAAGGCTTGCGAAAATCCACCCGAATTTATCGAGCCTTTAATAGCAGTTGCACAGGCAAATGAAAAATCTCTGCTTATTGTAGTTGATACTCATAATAAAGATATATTGGAAAGCTTTGAACTTTATCAAAAGATACAGAATGTGGTAGTTATAGATCATCACCGTAAAAATGTAAATTATATTGAAAATGCAGCACTTTTTCATCATGAACCATATGCGTCATCGGCATCGGAGATGGTCACTGAACTTATACAGTATTTCAGACTTGAAAAGGATATACCTGCTGCATATGCAGATGCACTTCTTGCAGGAATCACGCTTGATACAAAGAATTTTGTAATGAGAACAGGAGTTCGCACATTTGAAGCTGCTGCATATCTCAGACGCATAGGAGCAGATACGATTCAAGTAAAATCACTTTTTTCCGATACTATTTCTATGTATCAGATGCGTTCACAAATAGTAGCACACGCTGAGATCTTTAGAAATAATGCTATTTCTGCTGTAAAGATTCAGAATAGTTCCACAAGACTGCTTGCAGCACAGGCAGCCGATGAGCTTTTGAGCATACAGGGTGTTGAAGCATCATTTGTATTATATCTTGATGGCAATGGTATAAGTATATCTGCACGTTCTCTTGGAAAAGTAAATGTGCAGCTAATAATGGAATCTCTTGGCGGCGGCGGTCATCAGACTATGGCGGCGGCACAGATTCCATCTACAACACTTCAGGATACAAAAGAACGTCTTTTGCAAGTGCTTGAAGCTTATGAATCGGAACTAAAAAAACATTAAATAGAGAAAGGATCGTTTATTATTATGAAGGTTATTTATTTACAAGATGTAAAAGGCTCTGGAAAAAAGGGCGAGGTAAAAAATGTAGCAGATGGTTATGCAAGAAATCTGCTCTTTCCAAAGGGTTTGGCAATAGAAGCAAATGCTAAAAATCTTTCTGAACTTGCGGGAAAGAATTCATCAGCAGCTCACAAAATAGATGTTGAAAAACAGAAAGCTAATGAAATTGCAGAACTTATAGGCGGCAAGACAGTAAAAGCTATTGCAAAGGCTGGCTCCGGCGGTAGACTTTTTGGAGCAGTTACTGCTCAAAATGTTGCAGATTGCATTGAAAAACAGTATGGCTGCAAAATCGACAAGAAAAAAATTTCACTTAAAACAGAGATAAAGAATTTTGGTACTTATGAAGCAGATATAAAGCTTTATGCAGGTATTTCCGTAAAAATAACTGTAGAAGTTTCCGAGAGCTGATGTATCAATATGGGCGACATTGTTCGCCCGTATTTTTTAGCAGGAGGTGTGATTTATGGCTCAAGGTCAGTTTGAACAGTTGGAAACAAGCGGAGAACTGCCATTTAGTTTGGAAGCAGAACAAACTATACTTGGAGCAGTTTTGACAGACCCTGACGTTTTATCAACTGTTCTTGAAAAAGTAAAGCCTGATTGTTTTTTCAATGATCAGCACAAGGCACTTTTTCAAATAATAGTGCAGATGTTTACATCCGGTGAAAAAGCAGATGTAATTACTGTTTTAAATGCGTCAATGCAGCGGCACCTGTTTGATACTCCTCAAGAGGGCAGAGCATATTTGGCAGCACTTATAAATATGGTACCGTCTGTTTCAAATGTTGAAAGCTACTGCGATATAGTTGCAGAAAAGTTTTACCTAAGAAGTCTTGCATTTGCCGCAAGGTCAATATTGCAGGACGTTCAAAGTGGTGATATGAATGCACAGACACTTCTTGACAGTGCAGAGCGAAAAATATTTGATATTCGTCAAGGCAAATCTATACAAGGACTTGCAAAGATAGGCGATGCTATATGTGAGGCCTATGACCGCATAGGAAAAATATCAGGTCCTGATAAAGAAAAATATCTTGGTGCTCGTACTGGTTATAAGTATCTTGATACAGTAACATCTGGTCTTAATAAATCAGATCTTATATTGATAGCTGCCCGTCCTGGTATGGGTAAAACATCATTTGCAATAAATATAGCTACAAATGTAGCAAGACGTGGAGATAAAGAAGTTGTAGTATTTTCACTGGAAATGTCCAAAGAACAGCTTGCAACACGTATGCTGTCTACAGAGGCACTTGTAGATTCACATAAGCTTAGAAGCGGTTATCTCACAAATGATGACTGGGTAAGACTTGCACAGGGTGCAGGTGTACTTAGCGGTTTGCCGATGTATTTTGATGATACAGCCGGCATTACGGTTCAGCAGATAAAAGCTAAACTTAGACGTATGAAAAATTTAGGACTCGTTGTAATAGACTATCTCCAGCTTATGACTTCTACTCTTAAGACAGATAATCGTGTGCTTATTATTTCAGAAATAACACGACAGCTTAAGATAATGGCAAAAGAATTTGATATACCAGTTATTCTGTTGTCACAGCTTTCCCGTGGACCTGAAGGCAGAAATGATAAGCGACCGATGCTTTCGGATCTTCGTGAATCTGGTTCTATTGAGCAGGATGCAGATATTGTAATGTTTTTGTATAGAGATGCTTACTATAATAAAGACAGTACGACTCCAAATATTTCTGAATGCATTATAGCTAAAAATCGACATGGTGAAACAGGAACAGTAAATCTTGTATGGGATGGTCAATTTACACGTTTTAGTGATGCGGAGATGCGTGATGAGCATTAAAGATAATTTTTTAAATAAAATGGAGAGGTTTATTCTTTGTGAAGAACTTATTCCTAAAGAAAGCGAAATTTGCTGTGCATTATCAGGTGGTGCGGACAGTGTGGCATTGCTTATAGGCATTCTCATGCTTAAGGAAAAGCTTTCTATAAAAAAAGTTTCCGCTGTTCATATAAATCACTGCCTTAGAGGCAAAGAAAGTGACGGAGATGAACAGTTTTGTCGTGATTTGTGTGATAGACTTGGCATTACTATTCATGTTCACCGATGCGATGTCAATGCTTATCGGGATAAAAACGGCGGTTCAGTAGAAACAGCTGCCAGACAATGCCGATATGCAGCCTTTGAAAAAGAGAGCGGACTTATTGCAACAGCTCACACAGCTTCTGATAATCTTGAAACTGTTTTACAGCGTATAGCAAGAGGAACAGGACTTCACGGCTTGTGTGGAATACCGATTAAGAGAGGACGCTTTATAAGACCTATTTTATTTGCATCACGTAATGAAATAGAGGCGTTTTTAAGCGAACAGAATGAATGTTTTGTTACAGATAGTACTAATAATTCAGATGATTATACAAGGAATCGCATACGACATAATATAGTTCCGCTTTTGCAGGAGCTGAATCCGGCAGTGGAAAAAAGAGTTTTTGAAATGTGCAGTTCACTTAAGACAGATGACGAGTTCTTTGACGAAGAATGTATAAAAGTATACAGCAGACATTTTAAAGAACCTATGTGTCTTACAGATATATTGTCTTTACCGGAGGCTATTCGTATAAGATGTGAAGCAAAGCTTTTGGAGAAATGCGGTATATCGTATAATTCAAGAATGATAAGAGATATTGAGAAGATTGTAAAATCTGGGGGAAGATGTCATCTTGTAGGAAATGTTGATTGCTTTGTTTCTAAAAATGAACTTGTTATTCGAAAAAGAGAAGAAACACTGGATTTAAAAAGAGAAGTTTGTTTTAATATAGGAAAGCAATCGATTTTTTCCAACATATTTTTTGTTTCAAAGCTTATAACAGATGAAGATGAAATAAATGTTTGCATAATTAACGAAAAATTCACAAACTGTTTGGTTGATTATGATAAAATAAAAGGGTGTGTAACACTAAGAAGTCGCAGACCTGGTGACAGAATTCAGCTTCCAGGGCGTGACTTTACTGTATCAATAAAAAAACGAATACAAGAGGTCGTTCCGCTTAGAAAACGGCAAACTTTACATTTTCTTGAGGACGAAGAAGGTATAGTGTATGCCGAAGATATAGGTATTGCAGAGCGAGTAAAACCTGTAGCCGGTGTGACAAAAAAACTTTTGTTTTTAAACACTGAATATGAGGACAAAAAACCTCTTGAATGAGAAAAGGAGTGAATGCTTTGACACCAAAAAAGAATCGTGGAATAGGTGCATATTTGATCGTTGCATTAGTACTTGTTGTTGCCTTGATCTTTATGTTTTCAAGTCTTGGCGGTAATTCTTCAGACGCTGAATATTCTGAAGTGCTTTCATATTTTGATGATTATGAAGTAAAAGAATATAGACTTGACCTTGGCAATGGTGACCTTACGATCGTATTACAAGATGATTCAAGACTTGCATACGAAGTTCCTGATGTGGGTCTGTTTTTAAAGAACGTTGAAGATTATCGTAAGGAGTATAATAAGAAAAATCCGGATGCACCGCTTAAAATGGATTACATTAAGGCAACAGATTCATCTTGGCTGCTGTCACTTATACCTACATTCCTTATACTTGGAATGGGTATTATAATGATCGTAGTGATGATGCGTCAAGCAAGCGGAGGAAATAAATTTTCATCATTTGGAAAGGCGAATATTAAAAATCAACAGAATACCAGAAAGGCAACATTCAAGGATGTTGCTGGAGCAGATGAAGAAAAGCATGAGCTTGAGGAAATAGTTGATTTTCTTAAAAATCCTAAAAAGTATAGTGATATTGGAGCTCGTATACCAAAGGGTGTACTTCTTATGGGGCCTCCCGGTACTGGTAAAACTTTGTTGGCAAGAGCTGTTGCAGGTGAAGCAGGATGCCCGTTCTTTTCAATTTCAGGTTCAGACTTTGTTGAAATGTTCGTAGGTGTGGGTGCATCACGTGTACGTGACTTATTTGAACAGGCAAAGAAAAATAGCCCTTCTATTATTTTCATAGATGAGATTGATGCCGTAGGTCGTCACAGAGGTGCCGGACTTGGCGGAGGTCATGATGAACGTGAGCAGACTCTTAACCAGCTTCTTGTTGAGATGGACGGTTTTACAGGCAAGGATAATGTAATAGTTATTGCAGCTACAAACAGACGTGATATACTTGACCCTGCACTTTTGCGTCCGGGAAGATTTGATAGGCAGATAGTAGTAGGTTATCCTGATATAGAAGGACGAGAAGCAATTTTGAAAGTTCATACTAAAAATAAGCCTCTTGCACCAGATGTTGACCTTTCTACAATCGCAAAGACTACAGTTGGATTTACAGGAGCAGATCTTGAAAATCTTGTAAATGAAGCATCACTGCTTGCAGCAAGAAGAAATAAAAAGGCTATCACGATGGACGAAATTTCTGAAGCTACAATTAAAGTTGTTGCTGGTCCGGAGAAGAAATCACACCATAAGACAGAAAAAGAAAATCGCCTTACTGCATATCATGAAGCAGGTCATGCAGTATGTACGTATTATTGTGAGCATCAGGATAAGGTTCAGCAGGTATCTATTATTCCAAGAGGTATGGCAGGCGGATATACAATGTCATTGCCGGAAGTGGATAAGTCTTTTGTCACTAAAAAGGAGATGGAAGAAGATATTATCACATTGCTTGGCGGACGTGCAGCTGAATATCTCATATTGGATGATATTTCAACAGGTGCGTCAAATGATATTGAGCGTGCAACAGCAACAGCTCGCAATATGGTAACAAAATATGGCTTTAGTGAAAAGCTTGGTCCTATGGTATATGGCAGTGACCACAATGAAGTATTCCTTGGTAAGGAAATAGGTTCATCAAGAGATTATTCTGAAAAGGTTGCAGCTGATATTGATTCAGAAGTAAGAACCTTGATTGAAACAGGCTATGCTGCTTCAATCGATATACTAAAGGCACATATCGACCAACTGCATTTACTGGCAAAGTATTTGCTTATTCATGAGAAAATCGACAGAGATGACTTTGAGAAGCTTATGTCAGGTCAAATGCCGGAATCTGCATTTGAGGTTAAAAAGTCTGAGGATTCTGAAAATAAAGAAGATACAGATAATAAAAGCGATATAGATTCAGAAACATCTATAGAAGAATAATAAATTAAGCGAGCTGGAAACGGCTCGCTTAATTTTATTTAGAATATTTATTTTTATCTTTATATTCATCATCTTCGTCAAATAGTTTAGGCATAATAGATTCTGGAGTAACAGGTTCGGGCATACCTTTTTTTATATCTATTAGCAAAAGAATCATTCCTGCTGTTATAATTCCAATGCTTATCCACGTTGATGTGGAAAGCCCAAAGTAAATGCCACGTTCAGCATCATATCGGAATTGTTCTGTAAATATTCTTATTATTGGATATAAGAATAAATAAATATAAACTGTGATATGTCGGTGCTTTGATTTTGAAATATAAACTTGCATAATTATCGCAATAATGAGCAGAAGAGCTGCTTCTAAAAGCTGTACCGGAAAAAGCTTTATTCCATTTGGTGCTCCAAGGGAATCGGTAAAGGCTATGCCATATTTTTCAGATGGAATGCCATAACAGCATCCAGCCATAAAGCAGCCTACTCTTCCAAATGAATGTGCAAGCGGTACACCCGGTGCAATGACTGTTATAAAATGAATAGGGGAAACCTTCATTATTTTAGAGAATATTAGAATCCCTATAAAACCACCTATAAATCCACCATAGAACACGAATCCGCCTTGTATGATATTTGACAGAGTTTCAAAATTGAATCCGTATTTTTCAAACATATTGCAAATGCCTTCAAAATCTATTATAAAATAAAGCAGTTTTGCACCTAAAAATGCATCTATCAATATAGCGGCAAAGCATAAAATTAAATTATATTTGTCTATATTCGATTTTTTACCGTTATATAATGCCAAAAGGCACGCAAGTATTATTCCAAGAGTACAGCATATACCATATACTCCTATTTGAAATGGACCTATGTTTAGTATTGGAAACATGATAACCTCCATAATTATAAATTATATAAAATTATATAAAAACAAATGGGTCGCATAAGCAACCCATTTTTAATGCATTCACATTGTTTAAAAAAGACCAAATGTAAGGCAACTACAAGTAGTGCAAAGGGTGCATGAAACAGCAACAATGCCACAAAGTATTGTAGCAATAAGACTACAAACAAATCCTCCTGTAGCTATGCCGCTAGGTTGTTCTTTTTTAGCCATAGTTCCAAGAATTATTCCGACTATACCCAAAATCAAACCTGCCCATGCTCCGTATCCAGAAATTGTACAAATTAAAGCAATGATGCCTAATACTAATGATGCAACAGCCATATAACATCCTCCTATTAAAATTATATAATATGCCTTTATTTAACATTATATCATATTATAGAAAAATGTCAATGATTATTGAAAAAACATATTTCTGTTAAGAAATTATTTTTGAGAGTTCTTTTGCTGTGCTTTAAGTATTCTTACATCATATCCTATGAATTGATGGTTTATATATGTTGCAAATATTCTTGAGGTTATTCTCTCTTCGTATTTATTTGAAATTCCATTCCAATCCATATTTGTGCTTATTATAGTGGGCAAGCATCTGTTTATTCTTGTATTTATTATATTGTATATCATAGATTGGTAAAATGGCGTGTCGAATTCTGTACCAAGATCGTCCAAAATAAGAAGGTCGCATTCAAGCAGCAGGGATAGAGTATCGTTTCCGCTTGTGTCACGTCCGAAATGTTCGTTTTCAATCTTTCTGAGAAAATTTATAACTGAGTCATAAAGTACGCTGAATCCTTTTTTTAGCACAACAGAGGCAATTGATAATGAAAGATGGGTTTTGCCAAGTCCTGTTTTGCCAAACATAAGGATACTTGGCGATTCTTTTGAAAAGTTTTCTGCATAGCTTTTGCAGAATTCAAAGATAATACTCATAGCTTTATAACAGTCAGCACCGTTTTCGGTCTTGTGACCGGCATAATATGAAAGATCAAAGCTTTCAAAGCTGCATAGATTTACCTGAGCATTTTTATTAAGTTCTGCCGCAGCTATCTTTGCAGTTAGTGTTATAAGACAGCTGCAATATGTTCCTCCGCTGTATCCGGTATCATTGCACTTTGGGCAGGTATATTTTATCTCAAGATAATTTTCAGGGTATCCATTTGCTACCAGAAGTTTGCGAACCATAATTTGTGCTTGTTGATTTTGTCGTTTAAGTATCTCAATGCGTTCTTCTGTATTTTCGCCATTTCTTATAATTTGCATAAGATTACGGCTTGTCTGAAATAATTGTTTGTTTATCTCTGCAATTTCAGGTATAAGTGTGTTTATTTCTTCAAACTTTCGGTCGTTTTCAGTTACGGCACGGTTACGTCTTGCACTTATTTCAGCACGTGCCTGCTCTAAGTGTTCAGATTTCATGTATTATCAAATCTCCTTTCTTTGAGTTTTTATTTATCAATATTATAAATAAGTGAACGGTAGGCGTCAGCCATTGGACTTTCAGGTATCTCAGTCTTTTTCTTTCTGCTGCTTTTTTTATTTTTTATTGTGTTGCTGTTCTGGTTTAGTTTATCTCCAATATCAACCTCTTCACGAGTTTTGTAACCGGCATTGGACCAGTTTATGAGTATTTTATTCATATAAGGAAGAGAAAGCTTATCTGTTTGTTCAATAGTTTTTTCATAAGCATATCTTATAAGATCCATAGGAATATTAAGTTTTTGCCAGCTGTCGAAAAATTCACGTTGTTTTGCAGTTGGCAGTCTTTGCATATCAAGGGTTCTTGCAACTAATCCATGATAAGAGCGACTTTCCTGATCTTTTACAATAGCATCATTTATCTGTTGCATTGTACAAAGACCTTGGTTCCACCAATTTGAAATAAGCCTTTCTGCGTATTGCATAGTGCCCTTGTCAATGCTTAGGCAATAGGACATTATAGTTAGAATAATGTCACTTGGTATTTGCAAATACTGATACATCCACAAAAGCGAACGCTGCTGCATATGAGTAAGCGGTTCTCCCATAAGCTGTTCAGCTATTCTGAAAAGATCCATCATACCAGCGTTTCTTTTTAGCTCCGAGGCTATTTCGCTTGGGGTTAGTGTTACTTCACCGCTTGAGCGTTGTACAACAGCAACAGCGGCAGGAATAAATTCACTTTCTGCTTTTTCTTTTTTCGTTTGCTGAACATCAGCAGATTCTGCTTCTTGCATTTCAAAAGGATGCTCATTTATTGCAGATGCTGTAGAAAAGAGATCTGTTTGTTCCCAAAATAGAATGGCTTCTTCAATAAGCTCTTCATTCATTGAAAGGGCTGTTGATATTTGCTCAGTATTTATTTCACTGCACTGATGACGCAGAAGATAAAGTAAAACTTTTAATTGTGACGGCGTGGCGAGTTTTAAATACTTGTCAACAACAGCTGTTGGAACACCAAACATCATACCCCAACCATTATTCGATAAAGATAATTTCATAAAAACCTCCAAAAATAATTTGTAAAACTATTGACAAAAGAAAATGAATGTGATATAATATATAAAGTAATCAGCCGGTGTGTCGGAATGGCAGACGAGACGGACTCAAAATCCGTTGTAGGTGACTACGTGTGGGTTCAAGTCCCACCACCGGCACCAACGCCTTTTTCTTTATGAAAAGGGCGTTTTTTTATTGCCTTTTTACATTGACAAATATTTAGTATCTGGTCTTTATTATCACATTAAATTATTATACTAGGGTATAGTAGAGATAGGGCTTTTTGAATATAGTTGATTGAAATATAAGTGATATTATATATTTGTATTGTGATATGTTATAAGATAAAAAAATAGCCGCTTGAATGATTCAAACGGCTGTTTGCTGTGGCGTGCCTGGAGGGATTCGAACCCCCGACCTACTGGTTCGTAGCCAGTCACTCTATCCAGCTGAGCTACAGGCACATCGTTTCTCACAACGTTATATATTATATCATGCTTTGAATCATTTGTCAAGCGTTTTTTCAAAAAAAATCAGGCTTTTTCAAAAAAATTTTTAAGTAGGCGTTTTTATAGGCCTTTTCTTTGTAAAAATGACTTTTTTTAAAACAAATATAAAACAAATGTAAAATGCCTTGACAAAATATAATCTTTCTGGTATAATATAAAACGTTGCATGAGACATTAGCTCAGTCGGTAGAGCATACGCCTTTTAAGCGTAGGGTCGAGGGTTCAAATCCCTCATGTCTCACCAGTGGACGATACAGGCGAAAGTTTTTATTTTACTTTCGCCTGTTTTTTATTTTCAAGATTTTTTATTTTTATTATTTTAATTGAGGTTCTTGTGCGTATAATATAAAGTAGCTCGGCTTGATACAGCGATAATATCAAGCGTTAAATGATAAAATAAAGTTATTCTATCGTTATTCTAAAAAAACAAAAGAATTATAAGAAAATACTGGAAAAGTTCACGAAATAATGATATACTTTAAACGAATATTTTTATATGAGTTACGTATAAGGATTATTCTGTTTTTTATATAAGGAGGTTAATATATGAGAAAAGTACAATTTACTGAAACAGTTCTGCGAGATGCAAACCAATCTCTTATGGCAACCCGTCTTCCGTATAAAGATTACGAAGATATTCTGCCAACTATGGACACAGCAGGCTATTATTCAATAGAATGCTGGGGCGGTGCTACATTTGATTCATGTTTGCGTTATCTTGATGAAGACCCATGGGAAAGACTTCGCAATCTTAGAAAGAATCTTCCTAATAATAAACTTCAGATGTTGCTGCGTGGTCAGAATCTTTTAGGTTACAAGCATTATCACGATGATGTTGTAGAAAAGTTTATTGAGCTGTCCATCAAAAATGGTATTGATATTATCCGTATTTTTGATGCATTAAATGATTTCAGAAACCTTGGAACAGCGTTGGAAGCTACTATGAAGTATGCCACTCCTAATACTATAGCGTCAGGATGCATTTCTTATACTCAAAGTCCGGTTCATACTGTTGACAAGTATGTAAAGATGTGCAAGGAGCTTAAGTCAATGGGATTCCAGACTATATGCCTTAAGGATATGGCTGGTACAATGACACCATACGAAGCAGAACACCTTATTAAAGGTATCAAAGATGCAGTTGGAGATATTCCGCTTATACTTCATACTCATAGTACAACAGGTATGGCTTATATGACTTTGATGAAAGCTATTGAGTGTGGCATAGATGTAATTGATACAGCTGCGTCCTGTTTCTCAGGAGGAACTTCTCAGCCTTCTACCGAAACAATGTTCTATATGCTTCAGCAGTACGGAATTGAAACAGGTCTTAATGAAGATGTTATCAATAAGGTAAATGATTACTTTAAGCCTATCAAGCAGAAATATATTGATAGTGGTATGATAAATCCTAAGAGTCTTGCAACAGATGCTCAGGCACTTGTTTATAAAGTTCCTGGCGGTATGCTTTCAAATATGATCGCTAACCTTACTGATATGAAGGCTATGGATAAATTTGAAGCTGCTCTTGAAGAAATTCCAAAGGTTCGTGCAGATCTTGGCTATCCTCCGCTTGTAACACCGCTTTCTCAGATGGTTGGTAATCAGGCTGTTACTAATGTTTTGGTAGGTCAGAGATATAAGCAGATCTCAAAAGAAGTAAAGAATTATATAAAGGGTGAATATGGTATTGCACCTGCTCCTATAAATGAAGAACTTAAGGTAAAAGTTTTGGGCGAAGGTGTAGAACCTGTTGACTGCCGTATAGAAGACCAGAAACGTACAGGAGAAGAAATGAAAGAAGCAGCAGATGCTCTTGGAAATCTTGCACATTCTGAAGAAGATCTGATGAGCTATATATGCTATCCGGATCAGACTGTTAAGTATCTTGAAAAGCGTAAGGCAGCAGAAGAAAACGAGGCAGTATATACTATTGAAAAGCTGTAAGGAGTGGAGTATATGACAATGATATTTCCCGCAGAGAAAATGAGTATTGCAGATGCAGGTATTACAGCGATTTTTGGTTATATTGTAGTATTTGCAGGCTTGCTTATTCTCATGGTTTTGCTTTATGTTATGGCTGCAATTTTTAAGTCAAAAGCAAATAAAGCTGCAAAAAATGTACAGGTAGAGAGCAATTCAAATGCTCCGGCTGCTGTTAAGGCTGTATCTGCACCAACAGCCCCTGGTTCTGCCGGACATATAAAATTATTCGATGTTCCAGATAAGGAAGCAGCAATGGTAATGGCAGTAATTGCTTACAATATGCAAAGACCGCTCAATGAGCTGCATTTTATTTCGATCAAGGAGGTAAAGAGCGATGAAGTATAAAGTTACACTTAATGGTAAAACATATGAGGTTGAAGTTGAAGCTGGAAAGGCTATTTTACTTGATGAATATGAGGCACTTGCACCTGCTCAGGCAGCACCTTCTGCTCCTGTTCAAGTTTCACCTGCTGCTCAAGCAGCACCGGCACCATCACCTGCTGCCGTATCATTGGCAGCAGGAGAAACTGTTGAATCACCTATGCCAGGCAACATTCTTAGCATAAATGTAAATCAGGGTGATAAAGTTAAGGAAGGTCAAGTTTTGGCTATCCTTGAAGCGATGAAGATGGAAAATGAAATTCCGGCACCAAAGGATGGTACTGTTGTACAGATCGTAGTATCAAAGGGTGCTGTTGTAGAAACCGGTTCACCGCTGTTCGTAATCGCATAAGGAGGGTTATTTATGAATATACTTGATACCCTTCAAACATTATTGAATGAATCCGGCTTTGTTGGTTTCTTTATGGATGGCGGTTGGAAAAACCTTGTTATGATCGCAATATCCTGTGTTCTTTTATATTTGGGTATTGTAAGAAAATTTGAACCGCTGCTCCTTGTTGGAATTGCATTCGGATGTTTGCTTGTAAATATTTCTAACTTCTTTGTAGATGGTGCAAGTTCTGCAAATGCTTTGTATCATCCAGAGCTTTGGAGTGCATTTCTTGATGAATCGAGCGAATATTATCACAGCTACGGTCATATTATGTCAAATGGCGGACTGCTTGATATTCTTTATATTGGAGTTAAGACAGGTCTTTATCCGTCACTTATATTCCTTGGAGTAGGTGCAATGACTGACTTTGGACCTCTTCTTGCAAATCCAAAGAGCCTTCTTCTTGGTGCTGCTGCACAGATGGGTGTATTCCTTGCATTCTTTGGTGCTGTATGCCTTGGCTTTGAAGGAAATGAAGCTGCATCTATAGGTATTATTGGCGGTGCCGATGGACCTACAGCTATATTCCTTACAAGTAAGCTTGCTCCGAATCTTCTTGGACCAATTGCTATTGCAGCATATTCTTATATGGCACTTATACCTATGATTCAGCCACCGCTTATGAGATTGCTCACAACTGAAAAAGAGCGTTCAGTAAAGATGGTTCAATCACGTCAGGTTTCAAAAACAGAGAAGATACTTTTTCCGATTATTGTAAGTATGTTTGTTATCCTGCTGCTGCCATCTACAGCACCATTGGTAGGCTGCCTTATGCTTGGTAACCTCTGGAGAGAATGTGGTGTAACTGCTCGTTTGTCTGACACTGTACAGAATGCACTTATGAATATTGTAACAGTATTCCTTGGTATTTCTGTTGGTGCAACTACTGTTGCGTCATCATTCCTTTCACTGCAAACATTGTTTATCGTACTTCTTGGTCTTATCGCATTCAGTTTCTCAACTGTTGGCGGTTTGATCGTTGGAAAGATCATGTATAAGCTTTCAGGCGGAAAGATCAATCCTCTTATTGGTTCAGCTGGTGTATCTGCTGTTCCTATGGCTGCTCGTGTTTCACAGGACGAGGGTAAGAAAGCTAACCCAAGCAACTTCCTGCTTATGCACGCTATGGGTCCAAACGTTGCAGGCGTTATCGGTTCTGCAATTGCTGCTGGATTCTTGCTTGCAGTATTTAAGTAAAATTTGTTTGTTTAAAAAATTATGGCTTGTGTCTTATTTATCTGACGCAAGCCATTTTTGTTTATTTTGATTTCCTAGAATTTATTATGTCAATTGCTCATGATTCTGTCTTTATATTTTACTATCAGATACAAGCTGTAACCTAAAGATATTACAGTCACAAATATAGTTATAATTATTTGAAATGTTTGATAATCTTCCGGCAAAGCTCCGAATGCACTGGATGCATTTATTATAAAATGTGTTAATAAACAAGGGATAATACTTTTTCCTGCTTTGAATACTAAAGTAAAGCAAAGTCCTATAGCACACGCATATATTATCTGACAGGAAGTAGCAAATAAAGGTGCACCATTTAGCAGATTTACAATATGTCCAATTCCGAATGTAAGGGAAGATACAACGATCGCACTTCTAACATTAGTTTTACACATACATACAAATAATAAACCTCTGAAGATAAGCTCTTCATTAATTCCTATAATGCCTTTTGCAGCTGCTTTTAAAACGCTTTCTCCAACAGATGGTTCAATGCTTAAGCCATTCCAGAAGTTTACTGTGCATATAGCCAAAAGTGGAATAAAGTATAGAAACTCTTTACAGCTGCCGTCTAATTTACATAGACCATATTTTTCTATAAAGCCGTTCTTTTTCATAAATGACAATAATACTAAGATCATAGCAATGCTGAAGAATAGTGTTATTAAGTGTGGTATGCCTATACTTTCTGATAAGCCGTCAGTTATACTTACTCCTACAACATGAATGATTATCCACATAATTGCAAACCATATCTCACTTTTATCATATATTTTTTTCATACGTTACCGCCTTTCATATTACCCATTACACCCATAAATACGTTGTTTAAAATGTTTTTAAAATGCTTTTCATGGTATTCCATAGAATTATTTGCAAGTAAACTTGCAATTCCGTGAACTGTTAGAAACAGTGCTGCAAATGCATCTTTGCTTTGTTTCTCTGTAATTTTCGCTTGTTCCTGCAAGACTAAAAATATCGGTGCAATATCCTCATTGTCTATCAGTTCGTCCAAACTTTTGTTGGCATATTTATCTGTTTGGAAAAGAAATCTAAACAGATGTTTTTCCTCGGCTGCGAACTTAATATATCTCAGACCAATAGCAAGCATAGGACTTTCATTTATAAAGTCTGCGTTCATAATATAGCTGGTGTGATATTTATCAGCTTCAAAGTAGATTTCATCTTTTAATTTTTCTACTGTTTGGAACTGATACATTATTGGTTGAGTTGAACACTTTATCGCTGATGCAATTCTGCGAACATTTAAAGACTCAACTCCATAATCTCGAATAATATTCAAACCAGTTTCTATTATCATATTTTTTGTGATTTGTGTTTTAGGCGGCACAATATCCCTCCTTTAATAACTCTTGTTATATAACAAATGTTATTATAATGCTAAAACCAGTATTTGTCAATAGCCTTTTAGAAACTTTTTATTTTATTCTATTTTTATACATAATTTTAATTTCTGCTTTTTGTAAATAAAAAATACAGGGCAAAAATATAACCCGAAAAGAACTTTATTTGCTCTTTTCGGGTTGTTTGTTATTGATTGTTTTTTAGTTATCTTTTATCTTTAATAATCGATAGCCGGAAGTTTTTATAGTATTTTTCAAAACTGAATTATCTACATCACTAAGAAGTGTTACCGAAACAGTTCCCGTTTTATAGTCCGGAGTGGCAGATTGTATCTGAGGTAATTTTTCTAAAGCGTCTTTTACTCTTGTTTCACAGTGATCGCACATCATACCTTTTACAACAAGTGTTATTGTTATATTTGAATTTTCATTTTGCATTATATTTTGTGTTATAATACTATCTGACTTTTTCATTCTGTATTTTCTATCATGTTTTGTATTGTTTATATTTTTTAAATTCAAACGCAATGCATTTGATACAACGCAGAAGCTTGATAGACTCATAGCAGCTGCACCAAACATCGGGCTAAGCTGCCAGCCAAATATTGGGATCCATACACCGGCTGCAAGAGGTATTCCTATTATATTATAAATAAATGCCCAGAAGAGATTTTCGTGTATATTTTTAAGAACGAGCCTGCTAAGTCTTGTTGCTTTTGGAACATCTGAAAGTTTACTGTTCATCAAAACAACATCAGCGGCGTCAATTGCTATATCAGTACCTGTACCTATTGCCATGCCTATATCAGCACGTGTAAGAGATGGTGCATCATTTATTCCATCACCGACCATTATAGTACTTCCTTGTGTACGCAGTTTATTTATAACAGATTCTTTTCCGTCCGGCTTTACCTCTGCAACAACTTCATCAACACCGCATTCTTTCGCAATAGCGGCAGCTGTACGGTTATGATCGCCTGTAAGCATGACCACATGGATACCCATGTTTTTGAGTTCTTTAATAGCTTCCGGACTTTCTTCTTTAATAATATCTGCAACAGCAATTATACCTAAGAATTTATTATTTTCAGCAAAAAACAGAGGTGTTTTTCCGCTTTCTGCAAGCATAAGTGATTTTTCAATAATTTCTTGTGGAACAGTAGTATAATTCTTTAAAAATTCCTCATTTCCGCCTATAAGAAATTTATCACCTAAATATCCTGAAATTCCATTGCCTGTATAGGTTTTGAAATCAGAAATATTCTCAGATTTGATATGATTATTTTCTGCGTAATTTATAATTGCCTTTGCAATTGGGTGTTCACTTTTTGATTCAAGGGAAACAGCGATTTTCGCAAGTTCAGTTGCAGATATATTTCCATACGGCAGTATATCTGTAACAGCAGGTTTTCCGGTTGTAATAGTTCCGGTCTTATCAAGTGCAATTATTTTAACACGACCTGTTTGTTCAAGTGCAGCGGCTGTTTTAAAAAGTATTCCATTTCCGGCACCAATGCCGCTTCCAACCATAATAGCAACAGGCGTAGCAAGTCCTAATGCACACGGACAGCTTATTACAAGTACGGATATAGCTCTTGCAAGTGCAAAGCCATATGTTTGACCGCAAACCATCCATACAATAAAAGTTATTACAGCAATTGCCATTACAGTTGGAACAAATACACCTGAAACACGGTCAGCCGCTTTTGAAATAGGTGCTTTTGATGATGCAGCATCACTTACCATACGTATAATTTGTGATAGGGTAGTGTCTTCTCCAATGCGCATTGCTTTGCAACGTAAAAATCCGGATTGGTTTATAGTTGCTGCTGAAATATTATCTCCGTTTATTTTATCTATGGGAATGCTTTCTCCTGTAAGAGCTGATTCATCAACAGCACTTATTCCTTCAATAACAACACCGTCAACAGGAATGCTTTCACCGGGTCTTACAATAAAAACATCTCCGACATTTACATTTTCTACTGGTACAGTTACTTCTTCTCCATCTTTAATAATAGTTGCATTTTTGGGTGCAAGCTGTATAAGTTTTTTTATTGCATTAGTTGTTCTGCCCTTTGAATATGCTTCCAGCATTTTTCCCACTGTTATAAGTGTGAGTATCATTGCAGCAGATTCAAAATAGAAATCATGCAGATAATGCATTGCCGATTCAGCTCCATTTTTTAAAGCTGAATCGCTCATAGCATATAGTACAAATAGGCTGTATGCAAATGATGCTCCAGAGCCTAAAGCCACAAGTGTATCCATATTTGGAGCAAATTTGATTATGCCTTTGAATCCATTTATAAAAAATTTTCTATTGATCACCATTATTATAATAGTAAGCAGCATTTCTGTTATTCCTGTTGCCAGTGGATTTGTGCTTAGAAAATCGGGCAGCCACCAATTCCACATAACTCCGCCCATAGAAATGTACATTAAAATTATTAAAAATATTGCAGAATAAATAAGTCTTTTTTTCATTTTTAAAAATTCAGTTTTTTCCGCAGAATCATTAGAATCATTTTTATTTTCTATATTTTTATTTTTGTCTTTGTCTTTTAAAGATGCTCCGTATCCTGCATTTTGTACAGCTTTGATAATATCTTCGTTCGAAGCACTTCCTTCTACATTCATAGAATTAGTGAGTAAATTTACGGAACAAGAAGTTACACCCTTAACTTTGCTTACAGATTTTTCCACACGAGAACTACATGCAGCACAGCTCATTCCAGTAATATTATAATTTTTCATAAAGTCTCTCCTTATTTCATAAGTCTTTGTAAAGTTACAACAAGCTCATCAATAACATCATCTTTACCTGCTCTTATATCATTTGCAACGCAAGTCCTAATATGATTTGCTAGAAGCTCTTTGTTAAAAGAATTTATAGCAGCACTTACAGCTGAAGATTGAGTTAAAATATCAGTGCAATATGCATTGTTTTCAAGCATTTTCTTTATACCACGTATCTGACCTTCGATTCTGTTAAGTCTGTTGATAAGAGCTGAAAGCTCATTGTTTGAGCGTTCTTTTGTTTTTGGGGGTGTATATTCACAACACATACATTTTACCTCCTAATATATTTTTGTACTTTTATTATATACCCCTATGGGGTATTTGTCAAGCCAGTGTTATCTAATATAAAGCTGAATAATAAATGGTATTTTGCATAATCTAAGTCAAAGGAGTGAGAATTTTGGTAGATATTTTAAAAATAATAATTACTTCAGCGATAAGCATAATTGTACTATTTATTTTGACAAAACTTATGGGAAATAAACAAGTTTCTCAGCTTAGTATGTTTGATTATATCATAGGAATATCTATTGGTTCTATTGCAGCTGAACTTTCTACAGAACTTGAAAATCCTGAAAATACTCTGGCAGCAATGATCGTATATGCAGTTATAGCATACTTTGTGTCTATTGTAACAGAAAAGTCCACTCATATGCGTAAAATGATTATAGGAAGACCGCTTATTCTTTTTGACAATGGCAAGCTGTATCGTAATAATTTTAAAAAGGCCCGTATAGATATAAGTGATTTTCTAACTCAATGTAGAATACAGGGTTATTTTGATTTATCTCAAATACAAACAGCTATTTTTGAATCCAATGGCTCATTAAGTATTCTTCCTGTAGAAGAAAACAGACCTATAGAACCATCTGATATGAATATGAAACCTATTCAGCAGGAGATACTTGTAAATGTTATAATGGACGGTCATATAAATGATGAAAATCTTAAGCTTACAGGCAACGATGAAACTTGGCTTCAAAAGCAGATGAAAAGCAAGGGATTTAATAATGCAAAAGAAGTTTATCTTGGTTTGGTAAATACTGTTGATAATACTACTCTGTTATATGCTTTTAATACAAGGGATAAGAGAATAGATCCATTTGAATAATATAAAAACCTGTTTAAATACTCTCTATAATACCATAGGCTTGGGATAAAACAATTTAAGCCTATGGTATATTTTTGTGAAAAAATGCAATAAATAAAGTGCATTATGCAATTGTAAAGTCTTTATAAGTGTGATAAAATATAAACAAATAAGATTGCTTTGCAACTTTTTATATTTTATACAATGTTTAGGAGGAATTATTTATGATAGGAAAAAGAATGCTTAGTGCTTTTCTATCCGCTGCTGCTTTGATAACAGCAATTCCGTTTAGCTTTGCAGGTCAAAATATAGAAGCATCCGCAGCTGCAAGTTATCCGGTACAGAAATTTCTTATGGGAATTTCAAATACTGATCGAAGTGTAAATGCATCTGGCACAGCTCTTAAGTCAGATACTGCCAATGGAACAAATGCAGAAGAGTGGACGCTTAATTATGTAAGCAGTGGCGTTTATGAGATAGTCAGCACTGCAAGCGGAAACATTCTTACAAGCAGCGGAAATGGAGTAGTGCTTGCAAAAGATACAGACAGTGCTGCTCAGCGTTGGAAGATTGAAGGAGTGCAGAAGGATTTTGATGGATATTATTTGTACTATAAGATTACAAGTAATGCTGATTCTTCAAAAGCTCTTACATTTAATCCAAATTCAAACAGTTTCACTCTGGCATCATATTCAGGTGATGGTTATCAAAAATATAAAATTAACCTTGAAGGTTGTGAAGGCTTTGCCGGAAATGCTATGTGTGATGAGGGCGAAAAAGCTTGTACAATAGGCGGATTATTTGGAGAAACAGTATTTGTAAGTAATGATACTGATCTTATGAAATATCTTGATGATACAAAACCTTATACAATAGTAATAAATGGCAATATTGACATGAGATCTCATGGAAATACCAGAATTCGTGATAATAAAACTATAGTTGGTTCATATGGTTCAAGAACTATTTCAGATTCACAATTCCGTACTAATGATGCATATGGTGCAGAGAATGACAGTCCAAGTGATAATATTATTTTTAAAAATATTGATTTTCAGGCTGTAAATGTTCCAAATAGGATTCTTATAAATATATGGTCATCTCGTCAGATTTGGATTGACCACTGTTCATTTACAAGTCATTTGAATTATGACAGAATGGGTAATGGTCAAGATGAAGTCGGTAAGTTTATCTGGATAAACACACCTTATGAAAGTTATTTAGATGCTAAAGATCGACTTCGCAGTCCGGATTATATTACAATTTCCTACTGCACACTTACAAATCGTTATTGGACAGTTGCTTATGGAACACAGAATGATGAAATCACAAGATGTAGAACTACGCTTTGTTACAATAAATGGGATAAAGATGTAAGAAGATGTCCTCAGATAGGCAATGGCAACGGACATATTTATAATAACTATTATGAGGGAAATGATTCTGGAAACGGAAGCGGTACATCTCAGATCATCGGTGGCGATGGTTCAAATATTGTAAGTGAGAATTGTAGATTCCAGTCTTATGAAAATATATATCAATCCTGTATTTCTGCCGGTACTGGAAAAGACCCTTACCGTGACAATGGTTCATATTATTCTCAAAAAAGCAATTCTACTCCATCTAAACTTTCTATTAACATAAAAACACCAAGCACATGGTATCCAAATAAGTCTAATTATGGTTATTCACTCATTGATGCTTATAATACAAAGGGTTCTGATACAAAAGATTTTTGTAATACATATTCTGGATGCAAAGGCTCGGATAGTGCATTTAAATATATAACTGATAGTGATATGTCTAAATTTGTCGCAACGAAATATCCATCACCATTTCTTAAATCATTGACTGTAAATGAAAATGTAGCAGCTGTAATGGACACATCAGCAAAGTATATGTTTAAGAATGTTGGAAGCGGCTTGTATATGGAAGTTGAAGGTGCAAAAGCTGAATCAGGAGCAAATGTCCAGCAATGGGGTGCAGACGGCGAAGCAATTCATAATACATGGAAGCTTAGAGATGCAGGTGATGGTTATTATTACATTCGTTCATGCGTAGGCGATGGAAAAACATATTTCCTTGATTTATCACATGGCAAGGCTGATAATGGTACAAATATAGGCATATGGACTAATGACGAATCTGATGCACGTAAATTTAAATTCGTTGATAACGGCGATGGAAGTTATACAATTTTAACTAAATCAAGTAAAGATGCAAGCTGTATTGCAGTTGAAAGTGATTCGACGAATTCAGGTGCTAATGTTATTCAGTGGCAGTGTAATGGAAAGGATTCACAAAAGTGGATCGCTGAAAAAATAACTATCAAAGACGGCGTTTCAATGGATGTAAGCAAGAACTATATGATTCAGAATGTAAATAGCGGTCAGTTTTTGGAAGTTAAGGACGGTAAAGCAGAAGTAGGAGCAAATGTTCAGCAATGGGGTGCAGATACAAGTACTCCGGCTGCTCATAATGTATGGCGTTTGAAAGCTGTAAATTGGGGATATTATTATATATATTCCGGTGTTTCAGATGGAAATACATTGTTGCTTAATTGTGCAGATGGTAAAGATGGTTCTAATATATATCTTGATAATTTCCTGAATTCCAGTACACAGTATTTTAAATTTGTAGATAATGAAGACGGAACTTATACAATAGTTACACGTTCATCAAAAGATTTGTCTTGCGTGGAAGTAGAAAATGCTTCTACAGTTTCAGGTGCAAATGTTCAGCAGTGGTCTTGGAATGATAACAATTGTCAGAAATGGAAGTTGATTCCTGTTGATTATCAAATGCCGTGTCAGACAACAACTACCACTACTACAACTACAACCACCACCACGACAACAACAACTACTACAACAGTTACCACAACGGCTATAACTACTGATACAACTGATAGCACAACAACGACTCAGCCTATAGATGTTATGGGTGATGTAAATGATGATGGAGTATTAAGTATAGCAGATATAATAAGCCTTCAAAAGTGGATTTTAGCTATAAAGGATTCAAACATTGTCAATATGGCTGCTGCTGATGTTAATAAAGACGGCAGAGTTAATGTATTTGATTTGACTTTACTCAAGCAAATTTTTGTTTAAACTAGTCTTATATCAGCTTAAAAAGATGATTTATAATTTTATTGTAATGCGAGCAGGAATTGAAAAGTTTCTGCTCGTTATTTTTGTGTTCACTCATATGAATTACATTTCATAATATGTAATTAAAGGTGGTGATAATTATGAATCGGAACTGGAAATCATGGTCAAAAGCTGCTGCGGTGCGAGCAGTAAAAACCATTGCACAAACGGCAGTTGCTACCATTGGAACATCAGCGGTAATAGATGATGTTAACTGGTTAGTTGTATGTTCCGCTGCTGCTGTTTCCGGTGTTTTATCAGTGCTGACAAGTATTGCCGGATTGCCGGAAATCAAGTAATATTATAAATAAACAAATAAATAAACAAAGTCGCTTGTTAAATGGATGAGCGGTATGTTTAAAAAGTCAAGCAAAAGCTTGGCTTTTTTAATATAATTTCAAAATGTTATGTGATTTATAAATTTTCAAAAACAGGCAGATAATAGATGTATCAATAACGCAAAGATGAAAATAATATAGTTAAATGCAATGTGATATGAATAATATGCTAAAAAAATCGTATGTTAGAATAGAATTATAAAAACATTCGTTTTCTGAAATGAAAAGGAGGAAATCGATATATGAAAAGAAAACACATGGCACAGAGTCTTTGCCTTGCCATAACAGTGTTGTCTGCATTCCTTCTTCAGGGTTGTGGAAGAACGGGAAAAAGTAATGGAGCTACGGAAGTTACAATGCTTCAATATAAACCGGAAGCTGTCGCAGCCTTTGAAGAGATGGAAACACGTTTTAACGAAACGCATGACACGATTCATTTGAATATTGAATCTCCAAATGAGGCGATGACTGTATTAAAAACCAAATTCATCCGTGAAGATTATCCGGATATTGTAGGTATCGGCGGAGATATTAACTATTCCAATTTTCTGGATGCAGGTATGTTTATGGATATATCTGATTTCGAAGGGATTGTCAATATAAAGCAGTCCTACATGGATATTGAAAAAGAGCTGGAGTTTATTCCACAGAATGGCATTTATGCACTGCCATATGTAGCAAACTGTGCCGGAATTCTTTACAATCGAGATATGTTTGAAGAAAACGGCTGGAAAATTCCTCAGACATGGAGTGAACTTTTGAATCTCTGTGAGGAAATAAAAAGCACTGGTATACATCCATTTTATTTTGGATTTAAGGATACTTGGACCTGTCTTGCACCATGGAATGCACTTGCAGTGGGACTAGCACCACCAGACACGTGCAGTAAGGTAAATGAGGGAATAACTACATTTACAAAAGAGTACGCCGAAGTTGCTGATAAAATCAAAATTTTGACAGATTACTGTGAACCCAATCCATATGCCTATAGTTACAATGATGCGTGTACTGCATTTGCCAGAGAAGAATCAGCAATGTATCCAATTGGCAGCTATGCAGTTCCGCAAATTATGTCCGTAAATCCTGATATGGATATAAATTCATTTCCGTTTCCGGCAAATGAAAATGAAGCGGACAATGTATTAAATTCTGGTGTGGATTTGCAATTCTGTGTTATGAAGGAAACAGAAAACAAAGAAGCAGTCTATGAAGTTTTACGTTTTATGTACAAGGATGAAACCATTCAGATATATCTTGACGATCAAAATGCAGTGCCGTGTAAAGAAGGAGATTTTACACTCCCGCCAATGCTGGACGGTATGAAGGATTACATTGACGCTGATAGAATGTCGGATTATCATGACCATTATTATCCAAGTGAAATGAGTGTAGATGCTATGATCCAGACATATTTGATGGATGACAGCCCAAATGCAGCAGATAAATTTCTGTCAAAATTCGATAAAGAATGGAAACGCTATAACCGTGACCTGATTGAAAAGGTACAGAAATATAAAAAGGGAGAATAAAAAATGAAAACAACAAAGCAAATATCAAGCCGTGATAAAACCTATTTGTTAATGATTCTTCCGGCAATAATTCTGTTTGTGGCATTTAACACAATACCATTGATAACCGGTGCAGTTTATAGTTTTACAAATTACAAAGGCTATGGAGATTTCAGCTTTGTAGGTCTGCGTAATTATATTGATTTATTCAGTGATGAACGTGTCAGAAATTCTTATTTATTTACTTTTAAATATGCTATTATCGGAACTATTCTTATAAATCTTCTGAGCATACTTCTTGCAATGGGACTGAATAGCAAGATAAAAGGAAAAACAGTTCTTCGTGGAATATATTTTATCCCTAATATTCTTGGCGGACTGATTATCGGCTATATCTTTGGATTCTTTTTCACCTATATTCTTCCGGCAGTAGGGAAGGCAGTGCATATCGGATTCCTGGAAAACAGTATTCTTGCAGATGAAAAATATGCATGGCTCGGTGTGTTGATCGTTGGTGTATGGCAGGCTGTTGCGATGAATACTATCATTTACATTTCCGGTTTACAGACTATTCCAAGTGATATTTATGAAGCCGGTATGGTTGATGGTGTAACTCCGTGGAAAAAGTTTACAAAGCTTACTTTTCCTATGCTATTGCCTTTTATTTCTATAAATCTTGTTTTGAGTACAAAGAATATGCTAATGGTATTTGACCAGATCGTTTCCTTGACCAAGGGCGGACCGGCACAAAGTACGGAATCTATTTCATATTTGATTTATCGAAATGGCATGGACGGCGGACAATTTGGATTTCAAAGTGCAAATGCTGTTTTGTTCTTTATTGTGATAGTTGCGTTTGCAATCATTCAGATTAAAATAACAGGTAAAAAGGAGGAACAGTTATGATAAAAGCAAAAAAAGTTAACAATACCAATATATTGCTCACTATAATTTTGATACTTGGTTGTGTCACTGTGCTTTTTCCGCTTTATATGGCAATAATGATAGCTTTTAAGAATCCTTCTGAAATGACAAATGATGTAGCTGGTGCATTGGGATTCCCAAGCCATTGGAGTTTTGCTAACTTTAAAGAAGCGATGCGTATTACAGATTTCTGGCGTACGCTCGGAAACAGTATATTCATCACCAGTACGACCATAGTTTTCTCTCTCATTGTTCATTCTATGGCAGGCTATGCAATTGGCAGAAGTATGGCACGAAAGAAAAGTTTTAAGTTCGCCTATTTCTATATTGTCAGCGGAATGTTTGTTCCCTTTGCAATTCTGATGATGCCTCTTGTAAAAGAAACTGCTCAACTTGGAATTGACAATCGTTTGGGTGTGATTTTACTTTACGTTGTATTTTATATGCCGATGAATGTGATGCTTTATAGCGGTTATCTGAAAAATGTTCCTCTTGCAATGGAGGAAGCTGCTGATATTGACGGTGCATCTGCATGGCGAACTTACTGGACAATTATCTTTCCGATGATGAAACCTATGCACGCAACTGTCGCAGTGCTTACAGCACTCGGCACATGGAACGATGTTATGACACCGCTTGTGATTATGTCCGGAACGAAAAATACAACACTGCCACTGGCTCAGTTAAATTTCCAATCGCAATTTGGCACTAATTACAATCTAGCATTTGCATCATACCTGCTTGCCTTGATTCCGATTCTTATCTTCTATGTAATATGTCAAAAGCAAATAATTGGCGGAATTGCAAACGGTGCAGTGAAAGGATAAGGCTGCGTAATAGGATAATTAAGATGAAAACGTACAAATATATAGACTTACAAATGGATAATGTTATCAGATTCTTGTCGTTTTTGTATTCTTGACCAGTTGATATATCCATAAATATCATTTATTAAAAACAAGACAAAACAAATGGCAACAGATAAATATGATATATCAGAAATTGTTGCCAATATCCATAATATAATCAGTACAATATCATTTGCGGCATAACCTATTGCATAAAATGCACTTCTTCTAAATGTTAAATATACTGCAATAAAGCTTGTTGTGACAGATATAGTGCTTAGTATTAAATTTGCTGTATTAAAATATGCCAAGATATAATAAAAAATAAATGTAATAATTGCTGTTAATGGCATTAAAAGAATGATTTCTTTTAATTTTAGTCTATTTACTTTTACTTCGGATTTATTTCCGTTATATGGATTTCTCAACCATGAAATTAATGCAACAACAGCCATTGGAGCAGTCATTCCCAAGTAAGTTACCATCTCTCCATAATAGTTGAATTTAAAAGAAATTATGCCGTATAATATACTGAATATAATAATAAGAAATTGTCCCAGCGGATTTCCCTTTGCATTAAAAATCAATGATGTTATACCGATTAGGGAAGCGACAAGTGTTAAATAATTTTCTCTGTCGAATATAAAAAAGGATAGGACAATTAAAACCGTTGATATACACCATAATGCTATCTCTCCTTTTGTAAAATAATTAAATAATGATTTTAGTTTTTGTAAATGCATATGATTATCTCCTAAAAATAAAATAAACATCCGCTTACACATCTTCAAAGACCTAACGATGTGTAACGAATGCTTTTGCATCTCTACCCGGTGGCAGAATATTATTTTTTAACCTTATTAAGTATATCACGTCAAAGCAGAAAAGTCAATGATTTGTATAAAGTTGTTTGTACAATTTATTATCTAGATAATAATACGAAAAAAATGCACTTTCAAAAGTTAAGCATTTTGGAAGTGCATTTTCAGGCTTTTAATTATTTTGATTTATATGTTTTAAGATCTACATCAATTCCCACAATGTACTTTGAAAGATGCAGAATATCTTTAATATCAAAAATTCCATCGCCGTTTACGTCTTCAGGTGATGATATAAGAATATCATTAGTCTGCGGTTCATTGCAAAGCTTATATTTTGCAATAGAGAGATCCATTACATTTATTTTTTTATCCTCATTTACATCACCAGCAACAATTTTTTCTACTGGAGGATTAACATCATTGCCATAGTGGTCAGATAAAGAAATACCATTTGATCCAAGTTTTATGCTGTGGTCAAGGCTTATAAATTTACCGTCCTTGTTCTGCCAAAGTGCAGGCTTTACAAGAGCATATTTTTCTTCATCCCATTTGCCAAAGTTGTCGTAAACCAGTCCGCCAGTATCGCCGGAGTTTTCATTGAAACACCAGAATGTATGATGTATATGATGTTCGATCATAAAATCACGCAGATAGATCATCCATGCTTCGTTTTTGTCACCGTCCATAAATCCACCCCATTCTCCCATGAGGAGTGGTGCTATTTTGTCTTCTAATAGGAAAAACCAATTGTCCTGCCAGCAGTCTGTTAACAATGTTTCTTGATTAAAGCCATCATAGAACCAGCTTTGTTCAAAGACAAGAGGGCCGTAATCATGAGGAGAATACACAAGCTGACTTTGATGTTTGCCTAAATCAATAGGATATTCTTTTGCTCCTCTAAAATTACCACCCCACCATGTGTGGTGATAATAACTATATGGATAACGTGAATAATCAATATTTTGAGAAGTCCAGCTAGCACCTTCTTCAAACTTTGGATAAACCTCTGTTCCTTCTACCATAATAAGCAGTTCTGGATTTTTTGCAAGGATTCTGGCAGCACAGGTTTCGGCAGCATATTTCCAGTTGTTTGGATCTTTTGAATCATCCCACTTTGCCATATTATTTATAGTATCGGCAGTACCATGAGGTTCGTTTTTCAAATCTATTGCAAGAATAGTATCATCATCTTTGTAATAATCGGCAAACCATTCCAGTGCAGTACACCAATCTTCAGTACTGAATTTATCTGTATACCAAAGATTTACCTGATGCCCGGCAGAGGCTGTCTCAGCACTATGAATATCAATCATAATTTTTATACCAAGTTCTCTGCACCATTCTACAGCTTTATTCCAAATGTCGAAGCTGTATTTTACAGTTCCGCCTTCTATGCCTTCAATAGTGAGTTCCGGGTTTGTATATTCATTTACCTTAGGTGGTGCAGGGTCTGGGTCGCCATTTTTCCATTGAAGAAGAATTTCAGTAGACATAGGCACACGCAGCAGATTGAATCCGTGATCCGCTATTTGTGTAAGCATTGAATGCATATTTTGCGACCATACTCCGTCAAACACCTGACTTCCAACATTAAATCCAAACCAGTTGCATCCTGTAAGCCAAACAGGATTGCCGTTCATGTCAACGATTTCTGCATTATCATTTACATGAAGCCAGTCATCGTGATATGTGTCAGGAGCAGCATCCGCCGTGATATTGCTTAAGCCGGGTGTCATGTTCACTATCAATGATGCACAAATCACACTTGATAAAGCGATTTTTTTAAAAAATGAATGTTTCATATTAGCTCCTTTATTATAAATAAACGATAAAAAATATAAAAAGCAACGTACAATATTTATTATTTATTGTACCATACAGCATATGATTTGTCAACATTATAATATAAAAAATTAAGCTGCCGCAGACATTTAAGCTGCGACAGCTCGTTTTAAAAAATTTATTCTTCTGGATTATCAGTAGTAGCAGGTCTGTTGTTTGAAGTTGTGCTTGAACCATCATTTGGAACGTCTATCAATATTGATGAATCAGATGATACTACACTTGGATATTTTCCGTCCCATTTTTGTATTTGCTGATATGTAAGAATATTGCCGTTAAGTGACGCATTTATTTTTTCATTAGCCTCTGCCTCAGCTTCAGCTCTTTTCAGTTTAGCCTTAGCTTCTGCTTCAGCTGCAATAACTTGTTTTTTAGCGTCTGCTTCAGCTTCCATTAACTGTTGTTCTTTTTCAGTTTTTGCCTTTAAATAATTTTGTTCTGCAACTTGTTTCTGCTCTATAGCATCATTGAATTCATCAGTAAATCCAAAATTTACTATATTAAATTTATCGATAATGATTCCATATTCTGAAACTTTTTCTGTAAGTGCAGAGCCGATTTCATCACCAACAGCGGTACGTTTTGTGATGAGTTCTTCAGCTGTATATTGTGCAGAAATAGATTTTACTGCTTCCTGAATTGCAGGCTGCAAAACAGTATCCTGATATTGTTCACCTATAGTTCTATATATACTTGCAGCAGAATCACTTGAAATATGGAAGTTTACTGCAACAGAACTTGAAACTGTTTGTAAGTCTTTTGAAACACTGTTGGATTCTACTTCACATTTCTGGATTTTATTATTCATAATTACGATTGATTGTACGAATGGGATCTTAAAATGTAAACCGCTGTCAAGTGCTTTATCGCTTACTTTACCCATTGTAACTATTACGCCGGCTGTTCCGGCAGGAACGATCGTAACAGTACTTATTCCTGCAATCAGCAGCAGTACTACAACTACAATGGAAATTATAAGTCCCTTAATACTTTTCTTTTTCATTGACCAATACTCCTTGTAAAATATTTTATTTCGGAAATAAATCCGTTAGCGATATTATACCATTTTAAAAATAAAAAGTCAACAAAAAATTATACTCGGAAGTTTGAATATACTCTCTATAAGCAAAAGTTATATTTTATGTATGTTTATTATTTTATAGTTGACTTTTTTTCAAAAAGGTGATATAATATAAAAAATAATTTATGAGAGGTCAGAATTATGTTCTGGGAAATGGCAAATCTGCAACTGAATAAAGGTTTTATTTTTCCTCTTTACGGGGATAGTGTACCTATTTTTAGAAAAGATTTGCAAAGATTAGACGGTATTTCAATTTATTTGCCGTTTTAAGTACATGATTTTGCTTCTTTTATAAAATTGGTATATTATCTTCTTGACTTATTTTAATTTAAAGTTAAGGAGATTTTTTTATGTTTAATATTAAAAAACAAATATCAGGACTATATTTATCATCGGTACTTGGTAATTTATCGCTTACCGGTGCATGGGTGGCAATTCTTGCAGCAAGGGGATATAGTCTTGTGGAAATAGGTATTGCAGAAACAATTTTTCATATTACAAGTTTGATTTGTGAAATTCCTTCGGGAGTTCTGGCAGATATGTTTGGACGAAAAAAGATGCTTATAGTTAGCAATATCATGCGTATGATTGGAAGTATTATAATGATATTTTCATATAATTTGTTTATGATATGTATTTGTCTAGCTTTTTTCGCTATGAGCTATAACTTTTCGTCAGGTTCAGGTGACGCACTTGCTTATGATTCTCTTAAAACAGCAAAAAGAGAAATATATTTTGAAAAATACGCTTCAAATCAGATGATTATATATCGTATTTGTAATGGATTTTCTACTTTGTGTGCAGGGCTTGCACTTTTTATTGGATACAGGGCAGCATATTTCATTGATATTTTAATGGGAGCTGTACAAATGTGTATTCTTGCTGCGTTACATGAAGTACACATTTTTAATGATAACAATAATAATAGTTTAGCTAAATCCATATGGAAAGAATTTGCAAACTATTTTACATCAAGCATATTGTTTCTGAAAAACAAAAGAAAAGCAATATTTTTAATGTTCTGTAATTCTTTTGTTGGAACTGTTGATATATTATTACTTTTCTTTTTGCAGGCGAAGCTTTCGACAGCAGGAATACCCGATTCCATACTTGGAATTGCTTTGTTTCTTATGGAATGTGGTGGAATTTTTGGTGCTAAGGTTATACTTAAGTTCAAGAGTTTTCGATATAGAAATGTATTTGCAGTTGCGACACTGCTTGTATTATTTGGAGTAGCTTTAGAACATTCAGGTATATATGCCATTATGACATTAGGTGGGTTTATTGCGGCATTTAGTGATGATGCACTTCAAGTAAGAACAAATGCAATATTACAGGATATGTTTCCATCTGAGCAGAGAGCAACACTTATTTCGATAGAGTCATTTACATTCTCAGCTTTAATGATTTTAATGTCACCTCTTGCAGGAATTATTTTTTCAAACTGGTAAACAACTATTGAGATTATGATAACTTGTGTTCATAGGATAATATACATTTACTCTGTTTTATACTAAAAAGGGTCACTGTAGAGCTACGGCTTTACAGTGACCTTTTGGTATAATTAAAAATAATATTTTTATTTTACGATTGCATGAGAATAAAGGTAATCTTCCCAAAGTGAAAGTGAACCGCCGCCGAGGTGTACACCGTCTGATGTATAATCGGCATTAAGAAATCCATTTGAATCTATTAGGACTTCATTTACATTGAGATAATATATATAATCATTATTTGCAAGCTGTTCAAGTAAAGCGTTCTTCTCATTTATATTTGAATTAGAAATAGCATCGCCCTGAGCATCTCTTTCAGCAGAAATATTTATAATACTTTGTATGTATATTATTGCATTTGGTTGTGCCTGATGTATTGTATCAATTATTGTTTTATAATATTCTGCAAATGATTCAGATGTGCCTGTCCCAAGGTCATTTATGCCAAGCATAATGTAGATTTTACCATATTGCTTTTCGCTAATCACTGATGTAAATGATTTTTCCGGACCTTCTTCCGGTGGGACCTGTGCAGTTGATGTTAAAAGGTCATAAATATTCATTCCAACTGTTGCATAGAATGTTGTTTCTTCAGGCATTGAACCATAAAGTGAAAGACCTACTGTTCTGGAATTGCCAATGAAAAGAGAATCATGGAAATAACCATCTTCTACAGTCTGAAAACTATTGTTTGAAACAGTTTCAGTAGCTTCAGTTTGAATAGTGCTGCCGTCTTCTGGAGCAACAACATTATCAATGTTTTCTATATTTGTTGTTGTATTTATATCTTGAGTAATTTTGTTTCCATTGGCATCAACAGCAAATGTTGCCGGTTGGTGGATGTCGCTATCTGATTGACCTGATGACAATGCTATATTGTTTGAATTTTCGCTAACAGATGAATCATTATTTTTCTGAATGAAAAATATAATTGCCAAAACAATAGAAGCTATTACAACTCCAAATATAAGTATATGAGATTTTATTATTGAAAATACAGAATTCATAAAATTTCCTCCTGTTATCAAAAACGTGAGTACATGAATGGGTTATTTGTTGATGTGTTGACAATTATCATACTGAATACAAATATTATTAAAAGTATGACTTTTATAACGATGCTGTCTTTGAATCTATTGTATATTTTTTCTGTAACAGGCAGGCAGAAGAATACGCAAGCAACAAGCAGCTGCCAATAATTGCCGAGTGCATTCCAGAAATCTTTTGTTGTAACAAAATCAGGAGAACCTCTAAACGGGAAAAGACGTGAGAAGTATATTCCAATATCGCCAATATCACGCATTGCAAATACTATCCATGTAAGTGGGATCAAAAAGCATACATAAACGTGTTTAAGTACATGTGTACGTGCAAGATATTTTCCGATGCAAAAACGTTCAAGCATTATAAGACCAAAGAATATTATACCCCATAGTATAAAATTCCAGCTTGCACCATGCCACAATCCTGTAAACGCCCATACAAGAAATGTGTTTCGTACAATTTTTATAGTGCTGCATCTGCTTCCGCCAAGAGGGAAATAAATATATTTTTTAAACCATTTTCCGAGTGTGATGTGCCATCTTCTCCAAAATTCAGAAATACTTCCAGAAGCATAAGGGTGGTCAAAGTTTTTCGGAAGTTCAAATCCAAGCATTCTTCCGATGCCTATAGCCATAAGAGAATATCCGAAGAAGTCAAAATACAGCTGGAAACTATAGCTTATTGCACCAAGCCATGCATATGGACAAGATATACTTTCATATCCATAACGTGACATACCAGCCCAAAGGGTTCCCATATTATCAGCTAGAATTGTCTTTGCACCAAGACCTAATATAAATGTTTGAAGTCCGTTTTCAATATTATCCAATGATATCTTTTTGAAATACAGACCATTTACAATCTCACCATATTCAGTTATAGGACCGGAGATAAGTTTAGGAAACATTGTAACATATGTACCGAATGTCACAATATTATTTGCAGCATGGATTTCACGTCTGTAAACATCAACTTGATAAGATACGGTCATGAATGTAAAGTAGCTTATACCAAGAGGAAGATGCATATTTGCAGCAGGAAGCTGAACGTTGAATAGTTTTAAAAGTACATTTAGGTTTTCAACAAGGAATCCTGTATACTTAAACAGTACAAGTAATGCAAAATTAAATGCAACTATTACCCATAAAAAAGTTAGCCGTGTTTTTTGCGTTTGATTTTGCTGCCCGTGTCCTTCTATTAGTTTGCCAAATATAAAATTTACAAATACTGAAAGTAGAAGTATCAGTAAATACCAACCATCGCCCCAAGCGTAAAAAATAAGACTTCCGATAAGCAAAATTAAATTTTTGTAATTTTTGGGTGCAATGTAGTAACCAATTAGGAAGAGCGGCAGAAATCGAAATATAAAATCGATACTGCTGAATACCATAATATCCCCCAATCCAGAGCTATAGGCTCTTTAATATTTATTAACGTCACAAACGTCAGAAATTAGAGAATATAATTTTGTATATATTCTCATACACGCTCAATTAGTATATCAAATTTTTTCCATATTGTCAAGCATTGCACTTGATTTTGATGTAGTTTTGTATTTTTTATAAAAAAGAGACGATTGGAATGCCATGTTTATACTGTGTATATAATTCGATAACAACAAGTAACTCAAAAAGTGACAAAAGAAATAAACACCCTAAAATTCAATTTAAGGGTGTTTATGGATAAAAGTATGAAAAAGTTTAAATCTGATGAATTGCTTTTTTTCGTATCTTTTTGAACAGCAAAATCGCTCCAAGAATGATTACGGTCAGTATTGAAACAGTATACGAAATAATTTTTATCACTGTGAGTTTATATTCAACAAATATCGAACCCTTAACGCCCGATATATCCACTCTCAGCATACCCTTGTCATTCATACATGTTTTCAGTTCGTGACCGCTCTCGTCAGTCGCTTTATAACCCTTATACCAAATATACGGAATGTCAGCATAGGTGTTTTCTGATTCAGCCACTGTAAATGAAAGATTCCCGTTATTTCTTTCAAACGGAACTTGTTCACCGTTTTCAAGAATAAGCTTATCGGAAAGGGATTTCACATCATCAAAATGTGTTTTCGCTTCCCACGGCAGCCATTCACCATAGCCCACATCAAAAGTAACATCCGAATTTTGATAGTAATTATCATCCATCGGGTAACCGTAATGCGGTTCGATTGTTTTAAGGTGTGTGCCTGCAAATAAAACGGTTAAAACAGTAACAGCAATCATAGAAGTTTTCAGTGCATTTGTATGTTTTGCGACAATAAAAATATATACCGCTGCAGCAATCGCAATCAGCGTCGAAGCCATTGCAAATAAACGCCACGGAAACTGCGTAAAATTAAGGATCGGAGCCAGTATTTTCCAAGGTGCAATGTTGGTAGCAAGCAAGCAAATAATAAAACCCAGTATCATGAACGTGTCCGCAGCTACGATAAGCTTATGGCGATGATTATCTCCTTCACTTTGCATGGCAATGTTTATGGGAGATTTTTTGCAAAGCATGATACGTGGTAGGCATAATGCAAATATCAGTATGCCCATGCCCGCTTCTGCATAAAGAACAGGAATATCTCTGAATAGATTGAAAAATTCTACAACATAATTTGAAGCAATGTTTATGGGATGTGAAACGGTAAGTTCGCAGGAAAACATAAATTCCAGAAGCGGAGCCCAATAAAATGCGGTAACTAATGCAGTTGTTAGTGCTGTTATGCCAAGTCTTGCAAAAAACTTCCGTAGAGTAATGTCATTGCTTATTCTCTTTAGAGAAATAAGCAGTACAACCACGCATAATCCTAAAGATAGTGCAGTAGAGATCGAATGTGTCAGGAGCATTCCGCCGATTCCAATACCTAACACATAAGGCTTTTTAAATTTGTCAAATGCCATATCATAAAGACCATATATTATGATAGGCCAGAAAATAAACGACAAACTTTCTCCCATTGCGAATCTTGAAAACATATTATCAATTCTGTACTGGGATAAGCTGTAAATGACAGCTGCAATCGTACCGCATGTTCCGCTTCCCGATATTTTACGGGCGCAGATAAACATGAGAACATAACAAATTACGCTGTAAATGATGAGAAACAACGACATACTTGTACCCATGCTAAAGCCACAAACCCGAAGCAAAGCCGGTATAAACAGCAGTATATCAGGATAAGCCATATAGCTTGCATAGCCAGCGCCATTATTAAACAGATAATCAACACCGCCGTTAAGCAGATCAAAATCTTCGATTCTCTTCTTCAAAGCTTCTGTTCTTAAATAGTGGTATGGCGAATCGTGACCTATCAATGGCTGTTCTAAAGGATGCAAATAGGCAATCTGTATCGCCATTACAGCGAGAAAGCATAGTATAAATATTACATATTTAACATGCTCTGAATTAAGTCGTCGGTACCCCCCCCCGGATTTTCGTCAAAATGTCAAACATAAGTTTTTCCTCCTTTTAAAATTTAGGCGATTGTGCACAAAAATTGCGCTGAAAGCGCAGGAACACAAGATACCCTTTGTGCAGTACTATCTTTATGATATCTAGTTTTTATTATACAGTAATTTTGAAAAATTGTCAATATTTAGGAAAACCAATCACGCAGATTTTGCACTTGATTTTGATGTAGCTTTGTATATTATGATAATTTTATTTGTAAATTTTTATCAAGAAAAATATATAAAAGATTTATTTCTAATTTTCATAAAATCGTATTGAATAATTTGATCAATTGTGATATGATATACTTTGTATATAATGGAGGGATTGTGATTATGAATAGAATATCTGATGGTATTATGACTTCTCTTGTTTATGAAAAGGGTGACAGTACAAAACTGGGTGCAACTGTATGTACGGATAACGATGGAGTAGAGGGTGTGAATTTTGCAATTTACAGTGAACATGCACTTTCTTGTTCATTGGTTCTTTTTCGTATTGGTGAAAAACTTCCGTTTGCAGAAATTTATTTAAATGATATGAAAGACGGAAATGTTTATTCTGTTTTTGTACGTGGCCTTGAGTATGACAAGATCGAATATGGATTTAGACTTGGCGGTGAATATGACAAGTTAAAAGAGATGCGTTATCAGCAAAATCTTGTACTACTTGATCCTTATGCTAAATCTGTTTCAGGAAGAAATAGCTGGTGTATGGAAATAGATCCTAATCGTGTTGGGAAATTTAGAGGAAGAATAGTGGATGATAAATTCGACTGGGAAGGGGATTCTTATCCTGATATTCCGCTTAAAGATCTTATTATTTACGAAGCTCATGTTCGCAGCATGACAATGCACCCTTCTTCTAATGTAGAACATCCGGGAACATTTTCCGGACTTATTGAGAAGATACCATATATTAAATCGCTTGGCGTAAACTGTATTGAGCTTTTGCCTATATTTGAGTTTGATGAGATGGAGTATAACCGTTTCTTCAATCAAAAGAGAATATTAAATTATTGGGGCTATAGTACTCTCAATTTCTTTTCTCCAAAAGCAGGATATTCTTCAAATGGCATAGACGGCGGACAAACAGAAGAATTTAAGCAAATGGTAAAAGCATTTCATTCTGCCGGAATAAAAGTTATTCTTGATGTAGTATATAATCATACTGCCGAAGGTGAAGAAAAGAACAGATGTTATTCATTCCAAGGCATTGACAATGAAGTTTATTATATAAGCCAGCCTGATGGATTTAATACTAATTATTCAGGATGTGGAAATACATTTAAGTGTAATCACCCTGTTGTACAGCAGTTTATTCTTGACAGCCTGCGTTATTGGCATAATGTTTGTCACGTTGATGGATTCCGTTTTGATCTTGCACCTATGCTTGTAAGAGGTGTGGACGGTGTTCCGGATTGGGAAAAACCACTTGCTAAAATGATCGCAAATGATGAATCGCTCAAGGATGCTATAATCATAGCTGAGCCTTGGGACGCTGCTGGACTTTATTTAACAGGAAGATTTCATATATGGGGAAGATGGTCTGAATGGAATGATAAATATCGTGATTCAATGCGTCAGTTTATAAACGGAAATTCTGAATATGCACCAGATTTTATGTCACAGTTTGCCGGCAGTGAAAATATGTATGCTCAGCGTGGTGCTGATGGTTCTATAAACTTTGTAACATGTCATGATGGTTTTACAATGTATGACCTTGTTTCATATAATGAAAAGCATAATGATAGTAACGGCGAACAAAATCGTGATGGAAATAATTGGAATATCAGTTATAACAACGGTTGGGAAGGACATACAGATGATCCGCACATTCGCCATATTCGCAGACGAAAGATAAAAAGCCTTTTTGCACTGCTTATGACAAGCAGAGGTGTTCCTATGATGTATGCAGGTGATGAATTGTGCAATACGCAAAATGGAAATAATAATGCATATTGTCAGGACAGTGAAATATCGTGGATAGATTGGAGCAAGATTGAAAAGGAATCAGATGTTCTTGAATTTGTAAAAAGCATTATACAATTTAGAAAAGATCATCCTGTGCTCAGAAATACTTCATATGAAAAAGATGTAAATAGTACTGGTTATCCTGAACTTTCATTTAGATATCCGGGTGGAACAGAAGCATTTGCAGATAAAAAATCCCATTGCGTAGCAGCATTTTATGCAGAAGACCATGAAAAATATGGAACACCTGAAGATACATTTATATATGTAATATGCAATGTTTATCAGAAAGATATAACATTTTTGCTGCCTGATTCTGATAAAATCGATTGGACTGTATTTGATGATAGCAGCACGAGAAATCGTTTTGGTGATAAACCAGCTGATACAGTTGAAGCTGAACCGTATTCAGTAGTTATACTTACTGGTAAGAAACGTGATAATGGAATCCAGGAAGAGTGTAAGTAAACCGTATTATGTTTATATTCTACGGTGTAGTGATGACTCTCTTTATACCGGAATAACGGTTGATATGAAGAATAGGTTAAAAGCACACCTTGGACTTATAAAAGGCGGAGCAAGCTATACAAAAAGTCATCCCGTTATTAGAGTTGAAGCAGTGTGGAAAGTTGAAAGCAAGTCAGATGCACTCCGCATGGAATGTGCATTAAAAAAGCTTTCACGTTTAAAAAAACTTTCGCTTATATCTGAGCCAAACGCAATTTTTGAGAAGTATTTAAATTTAAATCCAGAAATAAGTGCAGAAGTTTATAATTTTATAATGAAGTGATAACGACAAAATTTTATGTTTTAATTTAGCATAAAATAAAATGTTCCATAAAATTGCATTTGTTTATTCGCCGAATCGTGCAAATTCGCCACGTCAATCTGATATTATATATGTTAACGTACATATACAAACATAGATATGACTGATGGATTCAGAAAGAGGCAGAGATATGCAAAAGAGGACATTATTTGGATATTTGACAAAAAAGGGTTTTATAACTGTGGAAGACGCTGCAAATGCAACTAACGTACCTTTTGAAACAGCAGAGGAGTGGCAGTGGACAGACGGGCTTTCGTCATTTACAAATGATGAAAGCAAAACGCTTGCAGAGCTTGTATTTGAAAAGGGTGATAAAAACGAACTTGATATTATTCTTGAGCGTATATCTCCCGGGAGTAAAAATCTTCCGCAGGCATCAAAAACAGAGGTTCTTTGCAAAGCACTTAGAATCGAGTGGAATGACGGTACGGAAAATTCTGCAAATACGTCAACAAATATTTTTGAAAATGTAAATGTACATAAAAAAGAAAAAGCAAATGTACCAATACGAATATATTTGCCGCAATGCAACGAACGAGTGCCTGCTGCTATAAAAGCATTTTGGAAAGTTGTTGAGGAAACAACGGTTCCATGTGATATTTATGTTGCTGATTGGGGTATGTATGCATTTGATGATGTGGAGCAATCAGTGTTTCAATATTGTGCAGATGAAATGATCAGTGCTGTAAAGCGTGGATTTAATGTGCATATTTTAACTCCAGAAAAAAATGAATATGCTGACGGAAGGACAGTTCTTAGACAGCTTCCTTTATATCTTAATGAGAGAATTACATATTATAGGCTTTTCTCAGATACAAAACTTCCTGCAAATGAAAGTTGGATGAGCCTTGGAATGAAAACAGTTCTTCTCGTTCGCTTACTGCCTTCGGAAGCTCCTGTGACTACTCTTATACAAGAGCCAACTCTTGCACAATTTTATTATAATTGGACACAGATACTTATTGCAGAAACACGGCCTATAAATCATCATATGGATGATAGAGATACTGTTCAGATATTTACAAGGATGAAATCCGATGTCCATCCTCTTTTGACGGTATATTTTCTTGAGTCTGCACCATCATGCCTTCATATGTCACCGCAGCTTCAAAGAGAAGTTTTAAAGGCAAATGATGCAAGTGATGAAGAAATTGCTCAATGCCAGAAAATAAGTATGCTTCGTGCAAGCATAAGAAGTATTTGCAGGTGTACGCAAATATATAATGGCGACAGAATATTACAGCTTTTGCAGCAAGACAAGTATAAAGATCCAATGATTTCGGGTATACTGGGAAGACCGGCATATGTTACATCAGAGCAGCTGAAAAAACAGCTTAGATTTTTTCTTTCTGAAACAGAGCATACTAATTATACAATGTATCTTCCATCATTTGAAATGGATCTAAGACTTTCTCAATGCGGCGTATCAATTGCAGTTCAGGAAGACAGTATGACGGCAGTTATGGATCTTACAAATCGCAGCAGGAATTTTTATAGCAATGATCTTTCTTGTACGGGTGGATTTTCAACTTATATGGAACAGCTTAGTAAAATGATACCGCCTGTTAAGCGAAGCGGAAATTGGACAAGAAGACTTCTTAAAAGGTATATAGAGCTTTAATTTTATAATAGATGTGTTGTTTAAATGAGCCTTGACTTTTTTTTGTTTTATGTTATAATATAATAAAATTGATGCAGATTTCTGCTAAAAAATTGGAGATGAATTGTTTGGCTTCATTTAATCAGGTCTATGTTGATATTAACCTTACAGCCATTAAAGAAAATATAAATTATACATATGAATTGTGCAAGAAAAAATCTATAGACCTTGCTGTTGTTGCTAAGAGTATATGTGCTGACAGTCGTATTTTAGAGGTAATAGAAAAATCTCCGGCTGGTGTGATCGCTGATTCAAGGCTTGATAATTTTGCTGCTTTTGATACCAAAATGACACGCTTTTTAATACGACCTTCTTCATATATGGAAGCTGAAATGGTAGTGAAATATTCTGATATAAGTATGCAGACATCGCTTGAATCTGTAATCGCCATTGAAAAAGCTGCGTACAAATTGGGTAAAACTCATGATATTTTAATAATGATCGATTTAGGAGATCTGCGTGATGGAATTTATTATGCTGATAGCAAAACGATTTTTGAATTGGCGGATTATATTCATAATAGTAAGTCACTGCTTTTGGCAGGTATTTCTGCAAATTACAATTGCTTTTCTCATCTTTTGCCAAACAGCGATAATATGAATATAATGGCAGGGCTTTTTTATAAGCTGTCGCCTTATTATGATGTATCGTCACCAATTGTTTCATGCGGAAATTCAAGTGCAGTTACTCTTCTTACTAAAAATGATATAGCTATTCCAAAGGAGATAAATCAATTCAGAATGGGAGAGACTATTGTTTTGGGACGTGACCCATCTGACAATACTTTTATATCGGGTTATCGTTATGATACGTTTGTTCTGAAAGCTATCCTTATAGAAGTATATGATAAACCATTGGATGGTAAAATTATGCGTAGAGGAGTATTGTCTATAGGAAGACAAGATCTTATGATAGAACACATAATTCCTATTGATGAAAGAATTCGTGTTCTTGGTGCTTGTTCTGATGAATGCGTTATAGACCTTTCTGATGCACCGGAGTATAAGACAGGAGATTTTGTTAAATTTCAGCTGGAGTATGATGCCCTTATGACATTGTTTGCCGGAAATTTCTTTCAGAAAAAATATATGGAATAAAGATTCTTATAATATAAAATCGCCCGAATCCGCTTAAATAATGAGGATTTGGGCAATTCTATTTTAATATTAAATAATTTTTCTTGCAAAATGATAAAATATATGATATAATGTATTTTATATACAGCGATTAAAGACAATATAAATATGGAGGAACTTATGGCTTATACTAAATCACGTTACTTAGAACAGCTTGCCGAAGTCTTTCCTACAATTGGAAGAGCTACTACTGAGATTATAAATTTGCAGTCAGTTCTTAATCTTCCAAAAGGAACAGAACATTTTCTGTCTGATATTCATGGTGAGTATGAAGCTTTTTCTCATGTTCTTAGAAATGGTTCAGGTGCAGTTCGTAAGAAAATAGATGATGTTTTCGGACATACTCTTGGTACAAGCGAAAAAGTTGCATTGGCATCGCTTATATACTATCCTAAGGAACGTATCGAACTTATGAAAGATACTGAATCTGATATGGATAATTGGTACAGGGTATCTTTGTACAGACTTATCGAAGTCTGTAAAGTCCTTTCATCTAAATATACAAGAGAAAAACTGCGGCGTGCATTGCCGTCAGATTATGCATATATTATTGAAGAACTTATTACAGAAAAACCGGAAATTCTGGATAAGAGAGCTTATTATGATTCTATTGTGGATACTATTATAGAAATAGGTTGTGCGGAAAACTTTATAGTAACATTGTCACGACTTATACAGCACTTGGTTATAGACCATTTGCATATAATAGGTGATATTTATGACAGAGGTTCGGGTGCACATTTTATAATGGACAGGCTTTGTAGCTATCATTCTCTCGACATTCAATGGGGAAATCATGATGTTGTATGGATGGGTGCCTGTGCCGGTCAGACAGCTTGCATTGCAGCAGTTGTACGAAATAGTCTGCTTTGCGGAAATTATGATACTATTGAAGATGGATATGGCATAAGTCTTATGCCTCTTGTAAGATTTGCTCTTGAAGTCTATGGTGACGATCCGTGTAATCAATTTAAGATAAGAGGCAAGGCAAAAGAGAGAAGTGCAGAAATAGGTCTTGCTATGAAAATGCACAAAGCAATTGCTATTATACAATTTAAACTTGATGGTCAGTTGGCAGAAGAATATCCTGATTTTAAAATGGAAAACAGACGATTGCTGGATAAGATAAATTTTATAAATAATACAGTTGAAATAGATGGAAAACACTATCCTCTTCTTGACGGTGATTTTCCAACAGTAGACCCTGAAAATCCTTATGAGCTTACAGATAGTGAAAAAGATGTTATTAAAAGATTGCAGTCAGCGTTTATGCATTGCGAAAAACTTCAAAAGCATATCCAGCTTTTATTGAAAAAAGGCGGACTTTATAAAGTGTATAATGGTAATCTGCTTTATCATGGTTGTGTTCCTATGAATGAAGATGGAAGCTTTCGTGAAGTTAAAGTTGGCGGCAGGCTTTATAAGGGACGTTCGCTTTATGATGCATTGGAAAACTGTGTCCGCAAGGCATTTATTTCCTTATCGGAAAAAGAGAAAAAGCTTGGACGTGATATGATGTGGTTCCTTTGGAATGCTCCTGATTCGCCGCTTTTTGGACGAAGCAAAATGGCTAATTTTGAGAGATATTTCGTAGAAGCAGAAGAAACTCACGTTGAAGTAAAAGATGCATATTATTCATTTATGGATGATACTGAAACAGCTGTACGTATATTGAAGGAATTTGGGCTGGAGAATGAAAACTCACATATTATAAATGGACACGTTCCGGTTCATCAAAAGGAAGGCGAAAGTCCTGTAAAATGCGGTGGCAAACTTTTGGTTATTGATGGCGGATTTTCCAAACAGTATAGAAGTGTTACCGGAATTGCAGGATATACTCTTATTTATAATTCATATGGCATGATGCTTACAGCACATGAACCTTTTGAATCAAGAGAAAAAGCGGTGAGTGACTGTACAGATATAGTTTCAAGACGGGTTGCAGTAGAACATACTGCAAAAAGAATTTCTGTTGGAGATACTGATAAGGGTGCACGTATGAAAATGCGTATTGCAGATTTAAAATCATTGATAGCAGCTTATCGTGAAGGTGTTCTTCAGGAATGTGATGATTGATATGGAGGTAATTTAAAATGAAGGATTATGGAAATGCAGGAGCACTTTGCGGTGCTCTTGGATGCATGGTGCTGCTTATTATAAGTATGCAATTTGCAAAAGCAGAAGATTCGCCTAAAACTAAAGATACATCAGCAGAAGTAGTTTATGATGATTCTGAAAGTAAAAGCACTGCTGCAACTACTGCACCAACAAGTATTCCAGCAGCTGATTCTTCCGAAATGATCGATACTACATCAGCTTTAGAAACAAGTGATGAATTTATGACCGAAACAATAACATCAGAAGAGGTTACTGATTTATCTGGCTCTGAAGAAGTTACAACAACAGTTTCTCAAACAGTAACTCTGGATCTTTCAAAGTTTATAGGTCCGCTTACAAAAGAGGTTCGTGAATCTATTGAAAGCAGTGAATCATATGCACCGGAAGTACTTCATCTTGCATATCCTAAACAGCTTTCTATCGTTGGTGATTCTATTGCAAGTGGATTTGGAGTTTATGGAGCTTTACATAATTCCTATGATTTTGCAACAGGCAATCTGGGTGCAAGAAGTATAGATGATTATTTATTCAATTATGGTGGTGAAATGGGAAAATATCTTGATGTTCTCACAGCATCACAACCGGCGTATATATACCTTTCTATGGGTATGAATGATGTTAACATTATAACACCCGAAGAATATGCTGAATCTTACAAAGAAATTATTTCAAATGTTCGCAGTGTGTGTCCAGATTCAATTATTATAGTTGCAGGTATTACGCCTATATCTAGTGAATCAACATTTACTGACAATAGCAGTATATCAACATTTAATGAAAAACTCAAGGCTCTTGTAAGTGAGCTTGCTTCTCCGACTATTATCTTTTATGATGCTGGTTCATTTATAAATGATGGAGCAACAGGCGCTTTGAGAAGTGATTGTGATGGCGGCGATGGAATACATCTTTCATCATCTGCGTATGAGCTGCTGCTTGAAAATCTTTACCCTTTGCTTGATGAACTTCCTATTCCACAGGTTATTAAGGACATCATAGAAGAGGATGACCTTGTATCAGAGGCTGAAAAGGCAAATTCTGAAGAAGATGAATTGGATTCAGATTCAGATTACGGCTCGGATTATGGCTCTGATTACGGTGATTATGAAACACCTCAAACAGCTGTTGCATACATAGAGTAGATAAAAGAGTATTAAAAAGCTGCGAAAATTTAAATTATCTTTCGCAGCTTTTTTATTTTTTAAAATTTTAGTCATTTAGTCAAATGAATCAAAGTCAATTTCATTTATAATATCTCTAAGAGCCATTACTTCTTCGGCAGAAAGAGTGATACCTTTTCTCATTCTGCTGTGGTCAGCGTTCCAGTCACGTAAATCATATTTAGGTTCACGGTCGTTCCAACTTACCAGATTAAGTTCCTTTGACCAGCCGCCCGCCAGTTCTGCAACAACTCCTACGTGTTCTGTGATCTCATACTTTAATTCAGCCATTTTCTTTTTCTCCTTATGTTTAATTTATACTGTCTGAAACAGTTTCTTATATTATACAGTACTGTGTAAAAAATAGCAACCAATTTTTCTCATTTCTTTAGAAATAAAAAAAGAATTTTTTTATTGTGTAGAAATTTGCCTAAATATTTAAGATTAGTTTAAGTTTACTCATATACAATAACAAACATAAAGTCTTAATTGGTTATGCATATTTTAAAATAAAAATATGCACAGCTTACTTTGATAGAGTATTCAATAGAATTTGTAAACGGAGGTGAATATTTATGGCAATAGAAACATTTGAACGCAGTGAAATAAAATTCTTGCTTTCTGGTAAGCAATATAGTGATTTGAAAGAACTGCTTCCTAAATATATGGAGTTCGATCCGTATTGTAAAGATGATAAAACCTATGGCATATATAATATTTATTATGATACAGATAATGATGAGCTTATACGTAAGTCTATTGAAAAACCTTATTATAAAGAAAAAGTAAGACTTAGAAGTTATATGTCACCGGCAATGCCGGAAGATAAGGTGTTTCTTGAAATAAAGAAAAAAATAGGCGGGATAGTTAATAAACGGCGTGTTGTAATGACGCTGGAAGAAGCAGAGCAATATATAAATTATGGTATACACCCGCCTGATAATGGGAAATATCTAAGGCAACAGGTGCTAAAAGAACTTGACGTTATCTTTCAGCGTTATAAGCTTTTCCCTAAACAGTACATAAGTTATGAACGTGCGGCTTATTTTGGAAAGGAATGCAAAGATTTTAGGCTTACATTCGATAAAAATATAACTGCAAGGCGTTATGACCTTACTCTTGCAAAGGAAAGTTATGGCGAACAGCTTATTCCAGAAGATCATCGTCTTATGGAAGTTAAAATATCTGATTCAATGCCTGTGTGGCTTGCGGAGCAGCTTGCTGCTTTGAAAATTTATAAAATAAGCTTTTCTAAATATGGAACGGCTTATAAAAATGAAATGTTGAGGAATTTGTCTAAAAGGAGTATTATGTCTTATGTTTAATAATATTACATCATTGGCTGCTGCTGCCAATAATTTGTTTTCATCAAACGATACCATTGCTGTAGGTGCAAGTGCATTTGATATGCTTTGTGCATTAGGACTTAGTGTACTTATGGGTCTTATGATCAGTGCACTTTATATTTTCACCCATAGAAAAAGCAGCTATTCATCAAGTTACGTTATTACAATACTTATTTTGCCGATTATAGTTTCAGTTGTGCTTGTTATGATAAATTCTATGGCAAGTGCACTTAGTTTGGCTGGTGTATTTACTCTTTGCAGGTATCGTACAGTTCCGGGAGACCCTAAGGATATCACATATGTATTCTTTGCAATGGCTGTTGGTGTTATATGTGGAATAAACCGTAGTGAGTATATATGGTTCTTATTTGCATTTTTTGTGATAGTAGCGGCTGTACTCTTTATAGTTGATGTTACACATTTTGGTCAGTGCAAGACAAGCTCAATGACTCTTAAAATTACTATTCCGGAAGATATGAATTACATTGGGCTTTTTGATGATATTTTAAATAATTATACTAGCAGCTGGAAACTCAGAAGAGTAAAGACTACAAACTTTGGTTCATTGTTTGAGCTTGTATACAGCATTGAGATGAAAAATGATGCAGACCAGAAAAAGTTTATAGATGAACTCAGAAATCTGAATGGAAATTTAACAGTAGTTCTTACGCTTTTCAGATATGATGATAAGGTGTATGAGCAAAATTGATTTAATTAAAAAATGGGGTGCATAATGTGCAATATAATCGCATAGCAATATGTTTTATGAGTGCTGTATTTATTATGGGATTATGTTCTTGCAGCAACAAGAACAAAACAGCAGAATATAGTCAGATGTTGGCATCAGATGATATTGTTATATTAACAGGAACGACTGTTTCTGAAACTAAAAGTAAAGAGAGCAATATCACAACATCAATGCTTACAACAGCTTCAACTGAAATCAGTAGTGAAACTGTTATATCTACTGTAAGTTCTGTTAAATTCACAACAACAGCAGCAACGTCAAAGACAAAGAAATCTGTTACAACTACAGTCAGAAATGCAGCTGTAGTAAATAATAAAAATAACAACAGCAATAATAATAGCTGTTAAGTTCCTTTTTCGCAATAAAATAATCATAAATTAATTTCTTTTTC
>CANOIR010000013.1 GCA_947566125.1 uncultured Ruminococcus sp.
ATTATTGTATTTGACGCAAGTTGTTTATATTTGTTCATATAAGACTTCCTTTATTTTATTATTAAGCTTGTTTATTCACTGCAAAAGCCGTTAAAGCTTATTGCGGCAAAATACCATAATCTATATTATACCATGCTTTAAAGAAAAATAAAATCTTTTTTTGAGAAGATTTCCATGTTTTACATATATTTTTGTGTTTTTAGCAAATATAGATAAATTTGCAGCTGTTTTTTATGCAATTATACAGAAATGAAAAAAATGTAAAAAAATGCAACATTATAGCATCTTGAATTGTATAATAAGTGAAGGGATTTTTCAGGAGTTATATTCTCCTGCGTTTCATTTAAGATTTATTAAGCTTCTCTATTTCCATGCACATTCGGCTAAAAAACACGGGAAGGACGGTCTGTGAAAACAGAACGGTGTTTTGCAAGCAAAAAGCTCTAAAGATATAGATATATAATATTATTTATCAGAGCTGTAAAACGAATGTGTATGAAAATAGAGCTTAGTAAAAAGGAAATCATTATCATAAAATTCTGATAAATTCAATAATCCGGCTTCAATAGTCCGGCTTGCAGAAATGAAATGCTTATATTTACAATTTGTTCAGACAATCGCCAATAAAATATTGTAAACTACAAGTGGACGTGATGTTGAATAAAGTTTGCAGGTGCTGTTTAATTTCGATATTACATAGATAAGCCACAATAGTTTATTTTAAATTTTGCAGGCGAGGAGGTGCCTATGTGCTGCATCAGGACGAGTCTAATAATGACTTTCAAGAAATATATCGACAGCATATAGACGCTGTATACCGAGTATGCTATGGATTTATGAAAAATAGTGCAGACGCTGAAGACGCTGCTCAGGAAACCTTTTTAAAGCTTCTTCAGACAGGCAGTGACAAATGCTTTGAAAGCACTTCTCATGAACGTGCATGGCTAATAGTCACTGCCTCCAATATTTGCAAAAACAATCTCAAAAGTTGGCGTAAACAAAAACGAGAAGATGTGGAAAATACTGATGAGATGGTTCCTTCATATGATAAAGATAAAAATGAAGTAAATCCTGTACTAGAGGCTGTACTTTCACTGCCGGAAAAGTATAAAACTGTAATTTATCTTTATTATTACGAAGAATATTCATGCAGCGAAATTTCAGCTGCTATGGGCAAAAAGGAATCCACTGTAAGGTCTATATTAAAACGTGGAAGAGGATTGCTTGAAAAAAAATTAAAAGGGTGACGCAGATGAAAGACAATGAGATAAAAAAGGCATTTGAAAGCCTTACTCCTAGCGATGAAGCTCGTGAGCGTATGTTTAATGCTATAATCAATAAAAATTCAGCTGCTGATGCCACTGATATGAATGCTGTGAAAAAGCATTCATATAAATCACCTTGGTATGTAAGATTCAAACCGCAGATCGGTATATGCAGTACGGCAGCTATATGTGTAGTTGCATTTACATTAACAATAACAAATCCGGGAATCAAAAATATAGAACAAAATAATATTCAAATGGAGTATGTCGATTTCGCAGAAAATGACGAATCTATATGTAAAAATACGACAACTGCACAAAGTGAAAATAATTTTGGACAACTGGAAAATAATGAAAACTCTATTTTAAATACAAAAAATCCAAAATTAAAAAACAGCAGTGATAATAATAATGAAAAAACAACTTCCGCATATAAAAATCCAAAAGATGATGCTGTATCTACAGGCTCGTCTGAATATATAACAAAAGCAACAGGCATCGTATCTAAACCGATAGAAACAACGGTTTCATCATCAACTTTTACCACTGTTAAAACAACGGCTATAAAAGAAACTACTACCGTTATGAGTACCGCAAAAAATCCTATATATATGAATTTCCTTGATTTTAATTGCATAATATGGAACAATAATACTTATATCACAAATTATACAGAGATCGAATACAGCGATATAGCTGATTCACTGGGCTCAAACACAGCTTTAAACAATAATGGTCAGTCGTATTCTATTGTACTGTATAAAATAAAAAATATGCCTATAGAACAAGGCTTTGCAGTACAATATGCGGGAAAATCAAATTACTACGTTTTTTATAATATGGAGTTGTAATATTTAATAATCTTTAATTTTTGAATATGGGAATTATATATAAAAACAGACTGCTGTAGCATTCATTTACAGCAGTCTGTTTTCTTTTTTATTCTAAGGTGTGTTGACAATACCGCTCAACGCATGTCTTACAGACATCTTTTCCGTCTTTCTGCGTTAAAAATCCTTGTCATACAACAGTATGTCTGCGAATTTTTGCCTTGAAATACGAAAAACATCTTTGCAATCCGAGCATTTCGAATAGTGTCAACACACCTATTATATTTTTGTTTTTCAACCAGATACGGCTTCACGTATTGTGACCATAGGTGTAGTCACCTTTTCAATATCAGCACCAACCTTACGCAGCTTTTCTACAAGTCCGCCATATCCTCTTTCGATATGATATATATCTTCTATTTCTGTTATGCCCTTGGCAGCAAGTCCAGCTATTATAAGTGCAGCTCCGGCTCTTAGATCACAAGCTTTTACCGGTGCACCGGTAAGCTTGCCAGTGCCTTCAATTACTGCAACCTTACCATCAACAGAAATATCAGCACCCATTCTTCTAAGCTCGTCAACATAGCGGAATCTTTGCTCCCATACACCTTCTGTAACTATGCTTGTACCCTCTGCCAATGTAAGCAGTGTTGCCATCTGCGGCTGCATATCTGTAGGGAATCCCGGATGCGGCATTGTTTTGATGTTTGTGCGTACAAGAGGACCATCTACCCAAACTCTAACGCTGTCATCAAACTCATCTACATTTACACCGATTTTACGCAGCTTTGATGTTATAGGCTCAAGATGTTTAGGAATGATATTTGTTATAGTAACATCACCGCCTGTTGCAGCAGCTGCTACCATATATGTGCCGGCTTCTATCTGATCCGGAACAACGGAATAGGTAGTACCGTGAAGATACTTTACACCTCTTATTTTTATAACATCTGTACCTGCACCCATTATATCAGCACCCATAGAATTGAGGAAGTTTGCAAGGTCTACAATGTGGGGTTCTTTCGCTGCATTTTCAATAACTGTCAGTCCCTCTGCACGTACTGCTGCCAATATAGCGTTCATAGTTGCTCCGACAGATACAACATCTAAGTAAATCTGAGCACCTTTCAGCTCATCAGCATATAAATCAACCATTCCATATTCTATATTGCACTTTGCACCCAGTGCTGCAAATGCCTTTAAATGCTGATCGATCGGTCTGTCACCAAGAGGACAGCCGCCCGGCATCGACACTCTCGCCTTTGAAAATCTTCCCAGAAGAGCTCCGAGAAAATAATAAGAGGCTCTCATTCTTCTTGCACTCTCATATGGAACGCAAAAATTCTTGACATTATCCGCAGAAATACGAACTGTTGTCTTGTCAATATATTCTACCTTAGCACCCATTTCATACATTATACGCAAGCTCATGGATACATCGCTTATATCAGGTACATTTTCAAGAACACATGGCTCATCACAAAGCAGAACAGCCGGTATAAGTGCCACTGCTGCATTTTTCGCACCACTGACCTCTATTTCACCGGACAAACGCCGTCCGCCACGAATTACATATTTTTCCAACGTTTTCTCTCCTTAAATACAAACAGACATTCTCTGTATATCTCAAATATAATATGTCTGTACTTTTATAAGGTGCAGCAATAGTTCTGCATCTTAACTTCTTGCCCTTTCATTTTGCAGCGTCAGACTCTTAACCTCTGGCTCTGCCACATTCTCTAAAGCACTGCCTTACACTTTAATGTTTGCAGCAATAATAATTTTTATAAAGCAAAAATCATTTTAATATATTTTGGTTTACACTCTTATTATTATACACTACTTTAAAACGTTTGTAAAGTGATATAGCAAGGCGTTTTTATCAATTTGTTATTTTTTCTAATATACTAATAAATAGCAGTAATAATTTCTACATATTTACAGCATTATTCAGCATTTATTTTTTTGTTGCTTCACTCCAAGTTGTTATATCAATACTTTCAATAATAATATCTTCCTTAGGTGATGTATAACTTGTTTCTGGATCAGCTGCATTTACAACTACAGATGTTATAGCATCAATAGTTTCAAAGCTTTCGTCACCATAAGTCTGACCGAAGATAGTCATCTGTTGTGAATAATTAGGAACTCCTCCACGCTCAAGAAAAGCATCTGTCACTTCCTTTGCCGACTCATCTATCTTTTCAAGCTCTGATTTTAAGCCGTCATCAAATTCAATGGAATCGCACACAAGAAAACGTGTTCCGCAGTAATCATCGGCATTTCCAAAAAGATTGTTCCAAAAGTTTTTGTCATGGCCGGTTCGTGGAACACACAATGCTCCACGGAAAGGCCATAAATTAGCCGATGTTTCAACCGGAATATTTTCTTCTGGCGATGCTTCCTGTGAACCGCTGAGTTTTCCAGTATTATCAGGAGTTCCGGCTGAAAAATAAACACCCTTTTGAACCTGAAATACATATGTTCCATCATAATAGCCTTCTTTTGCAAGCTTTGTGAACTGCTCTACATAATTAGGTGCTTCATCAGGATAAAGAACTGCCGTTACATCACCAAGTGTAGTATGAATAACCGCTGTAGGTGCATCATCTTCCGGCTCTTCCAGCTGATAAAGATGAACATATGACATATCCATATACTGATATTGATTCTGTGCACAATATGTGCTGCACGCAAACAGAGTCAGGCTAAGAGCAGCAAGAACCACTACCAAAATAGTCAGTTTTCTTATTCCCGATTTGCTGAGTCTGCTCATTTTTTAAATCTCCTTTAAAACTCTTATTAAAGCCTTGTAATTTCAGTTCCTTGTCTTGTTTCTTTTATTTGCCAGCCAAGTGCTGCAATCTCATCACGAAGTCTGTCAGCTTCAGCAAAATCTTTTGCCTTTCTTGCCTCGGCTCTCTTTTCTGCAAGAGCTTTTATCTCTGCTGGAATCTCATCAGTTTTTTTTCTATTATAAAGAATTCCCAAAACATCTGTCATGCTGTCAAAAAGCTCTGCACCAGAAATCAGCTGCTGTTTTGAAACGCTGCTGTCTGCACTCATTTTATTTAAATCTCTTGCAAGCTCAAACAAAGCTGTAACGGCATCAGCAGTATTTAAATCCTCATCCATCGCAGATTCAAATTGAGCCTTTCTCTTTGCAAATATTTCCTTTGCCTCTGCTGTTACCTCACCATCTGATGCAGCAGCTTCCGCACGGTCTATCGTATCACGACAGGTGTATAATCTTTCCAGTGAAGATTTGCAGGCATCAAGCAGTTCCTTGCAATAATTGATAGGACTTCTGTAATGAGCCTGAACCATCATATAACGAATAACTTCATATCCATATTTTTCGGCAACTTCACGAACAGTAAAAAAGTTTCCAAGAGATTTGGACATTTTCTTATTGTCTATATTTATATAGCCATTATGCATCCAGTAGTTAGAAAACTTCTTTCCGGAAGCGGCTTCACTCTGAGCGATTTCATTTTCATGATGTGGGAATATAAGATCCTGACCACCGCAGTGAATATCAAGAGTTTCACCAAGATAATGGCTTGACATAGCAGAACATTCAATATGCCATCCCGGTCTGCCCTTACCCCAAGGTGAATCCCAATAAGGCTCACCCGGTTTTGCACTCTTCCAAACAGCAAAATCAAGCGGATCTTCTTTTATATCATTAACATCAATACGTGCACCAGCTTGTAAGTCTTCAATAGGCTGACCGGACAGCTTGCCGTATTCTGGGAATGAACGTGTACGGAAATATACATCACCATTTTTTTCATAAGCATGACCGGAATCCACAAGTCTTTTTACAATATCAATGATAAGCTCCATGCTCTCTGTAACCTTTGGATGAATATCTGCATCCATGACATTCAGTCCATGAGCATCTTTTTTATATTCAGCAATATATTTTTCAGAAACTTCCGAGGCAGACACGCCTTCTTCATTAGCACGGCGAATTATCTTATCATCAACATCAGTGAAGTTCTGAACATATGTCACATTGTAACCTTTATATTTAAGATAACGGCGAAGAACATCGAATGAGCATATTGGACGTGCATTTCCTATATGGATATAATTATATACAGTAGGTCCACAGGCATAAATACGTATATGATCTCTCTCCATAGGCACAAGCTCTTCGATTTTTCTTGACATTGTATTATAAATCTTCATGTCTTTATCTCTCCCTTACTTTTTGTCATTATTATTATCATCATTTCCCATCTCATATTGATGTTCAAGGAAATCGACTTCTGTTTTAAGCTGACGCATACCGCAGCGAAGCTCATCAATATCCTGCATAGTAAGATCAGGATAATGAATCTGGTCAAGATCTTGTTCAACCTTTACACCATTTCTAACTGCCACACGTGCCGGAACTCCAACAGCTGTACAATTTTTTGGAATGTTTTTAAGCACAACAGCGTTTGCTGCGACTTTTACATTGTCACCGATCTCAATAGGACCCAATACCTTTGCACCTGCACCTACCATAACATTATTGCCAAGTGTAGGGTGACGTTTGCCCTTATCTTTACCTGTACCGCCCAGCGTTACACCTTGATACAAAAGGCAGTTGTCGCCTATTATAGTTGTTTCTCCAATAACTACACCCATTCCATGGTCTATGAAAAGTCCCTTGCCTATCTCAGCACCGGGATGTATTTCAATTCCGGTTTTATGGCGTGACCGCTGTGAGATAATACGTGCAAGTGTAAACATCTTATGCTTATAAAGCCAATGTGCCTTACGATAACTCCTTACAGCTTTAAGTCCTGAATAAGTGAGGATTATTTCAATGCTGCTTCTTGCAGCAGGGTCTTTTGCCTTAACGACAGCAATATCTTCCCTAAGCTTACGGAACAAAAAAGCACCGCCTTTCATTTACAATAAGAAAATGGCAATAAATAAAAAAAGCCTCTGGAAATGCAAAAAAGCATTTACCCAGAGGCGGCAAAACAAGCCACGGTTCCACTCTGATTTATCACTCAAAAAGCCCTTTAACGCTGGCTTTGCGGGTATATATACGCAACAGCAAAAAATGCCGCCTTCCATATACCGACTGACAGCCGCACTTCGCACTGAAAACGTATATCGTCACACCAAACCGATACTCTCTGAACCGCTTTTGCAATGTTACTCTGACTGCTACATCTTTTTTATAATTACATATTTTATAATTATCACGTATAATGAACGATCTCTAGCATTCACATACATACTAATATAATTATATGCAAACTTTTCTCTTTTGTCAAGACGATTGAACAAAATATTTTAGGTTATTTTCCTATATTTTACTGCATTATGTAATATAAGGCAATCAAGTCGCTATTAGCGGTGAAAGTATTTATAAATAAAAGAATTCCGCTGCCAGATCTGAGATCATCTTAAAAAGACAATTTTCCAGTTCTAAATCCAGCGGAATTTTATTTGATTATATTATCCTAAAGTTCAATTTGTTTGCCCAAGAATTGTGATGCCGCCTGTATAAGCGTTTTTTGACTTTCACTAAGAATATTATCACTTCCATTATCAAGAAACGCAACAGCACCGGTCACATCGCCTGAGGAAATGATCGGCAGACAAGCTACCGCTCCTTTGTCAACTCCTTCAGCCGGAATAAATGAACAGTGTTCATTATCACAATAATACTGTCTGCGATTCTCCATAAGCTCTTCAAGCTCTGGTGATACACGTCTTGCATTCCACTCCTTCTTCGCTGCTCCAGAAATGGAAATAACATGATCTCTGTCAAATACAGCAACCGGACAACCGGACAGCTTGTGCATAATATCTGCGACCTGTGCTGCATTTTCACTTATTTCGCCTATGGGAGAATATTTTTTGAAAATTACCTCACCATCGGTGTTGGTATAAATTTCGAGAGGATCGCCCTCACGGATACGCATTGTTCTGCGAATTTCCTTTGGGATAACAACACGACCTAGATCGTCGATTCGTCTTACGATACCCGTAGCTTTCATTTCTTACTACCTCCGTAAAATTTCGGTTTGTGGAAATAGTATGTGCAATGCTTGTCATAATATGCGAATCTGCCAAGGGAAATAATGGTATTATAAAATCAAAGCTTGTTTACATAAAATCATTTTGCAAACAAGCTTTAAAATTTATTTTTATAAGTTTATCGGTGATTTCCGCCGCCGCCGCCGCTGCTTGTGCTTCCGCCACCGCCGCCGCCACTGCTGCTGCTGCTCGTCTCTCTTTTTGTACGTATCTGATACTTTCTTATAAACACATCAGATTTCTGATTAAAATTCACATCCTCAGAACGTATATAATGCAAACTTGAAGGTGCTGTTTTAAATTTATAATGTCTTTTTATACAGAAAAATGTTATAATAGAAACAAAAAACGAAATAATAAGACCCGCTACAAATCCTTTTCCCCATTCCTTAGGTCGGCTGTTTCTTTGTACAAGCTCTCCTTTAGAATTCATAGTTATATATTTATCCGTATCTGCAACATAAAAATATTTTAAATCCGAAGCACCCGCATCGTAGTAATACTCAAGACCATCAAGGAACTTTTCTATAGCAGTATATGGATCTTCATCACCACGTGGCAAAAACGGATTCATAGTAGCGAAAATTTTTGAAATACGATCCTCGGCATCATCATATTCACTAGGATAATAAAATCTTGCACGGTTTCTTGTGTATATGAAATCATATGGTGCATAACTAGTATCACCATTTCCTGCCAAGTCAAGATAAAGCACAACGCTGTCATCGTCACGGTCATAAGCATCCAAACAAAGCTCTTCGCAGAACATCTGAGTTCTGGATTCGCTTACAGCAGTACCGCTTACATAGACCATAACATTCATATCAATATGTCGGGCTGTTTCATGTATATCTTTTGTAAGTTCTTCTTCTTCATCAAGGTCCAGCATATTAGCACCATCAATAAGTATGCTTTCAGAAGGATCTATAGTAAAACTAGGAACGTCATCAGACTCTGCATATGAAGTAACTGAAACGCAAAAGCTTCCGATACAAGCTGCACTTATAAGAGCAATTGCCGCTGATTTTAGTATTTTTATCATAGCAGCATACCTCCTATAATTGTAATTATTGCAGCGATAACTGCAAGCAGACCTGCACAAAATCCAAAAAGCCTTCCAATGCTAAGCGGAGGTGTGCCGGCAAGCTTGCCTGTTTGTGCATTCATTGCGAAACTATATGTCTTTCCCTTGTAATGATATGTCATAAACCATACCGGCATAAGAGCATATTCACGGTCTACTTTTTTGTAATATACATTCATATTTTCAGCTTTTGTGCCGCTATATCCATTAAGTGTTTCATGCACCTTTTGCTTGCAGCCGTCATTTATTCGTTCTTTAGCACGGCTTACTACCTGTTCCCATTCCAAGTCATACTTTTCAGCCATGAAACCACTCAAATACTGCATCGAAAATTCACGCATTTCCTTGTAATTATAAGGCTCTATAGCGTCCATAAGTGCATCCTCGATCTTGCTTGCACCATCTGAAGGCACTCTCTCAAACGGGATCTCGCCTTTTCTTTTAACAGCAAATTCACTTACTTCTGTAATATCATAATTTCCCGATGTCCAGCTGCGTCTTTTTTCACCTATACATGAAAAATCCACATTCGCAGTACAGCTTGTAAGCCAAAACGGAACATATACACCGCTCATTTTTTCAAGCTGCTGTTTTGATTTAAAATCGCTTGGCAAAAACCATTTCTTCTTGCACCACGCCTTAAAACTAGATTCGGCTTTTTCTCTTGTAATTGCAAAAGGAATTAAAGATTTTGGCTTATACTTTCCCGAAAGTCTTCCTGCAAGCACTACGGGATTGTGACAATAATAGCAGAAAGAGGCTGATGTAGTATCATCAGCAATTATCTGAGCACCGCATGAATCGCAAGTGTAGAGTTTTGTATGTTCGGCAAATTCATTGTTATCATCTATATCTGAAAAATCATTTTCTTCTTCAATAGTCTGAACATCTGGATCTGCACTTTCTTCAGCCATCTTATTGACTTCTTCATACATTTTAGCGATCTCTTCTTCTTTAAAGAAGCTTCCGCAATAATCACAGCCGAATTGTTGCTGCTCCGGTTTGAACACTAATTCACCGCCACAATACGGACACTTATACTGCACTGCGTTCAAAAACACCAATCCTTTCAGTTTTTAAATATATATTTAGTTTTATCCACGCTTATTTCCGCAGTTTGTACAGAAATTGCCTGTATTCACAGTTCCGCATGAACAGGTCCATTCGCTGTTTGCAGCCGGTTTTTTACCACCGCAATTTGTGCAGAAATTGCCTGCATTCACAGTTCCGCATGAACAAGTCCACTCGCCGTTTGCAGCTGGCTTTTTGCCGCCGCAATTTGTGCAGAAATTGCCAGTATTTGCCTGACCACATGAACACTTCCACTCTCCTGCTGCCTTTTGAGCTGCCTGTTGCTGCTGCATTTGCATCTGAGCCATATTATTATTAGATGCTGCACCCATAAATCCGCCTGCATTCTGCATACCCATGCCCATAGCCATAAACGCCTGACCTGCACCAGCAGAGTTGCTGCCTGCTGATTCCATACCTCTTGCAACAGAACCCTGAACATATCCTTCTCGAATAGTAGGGTCTGAAAGCATAGCACCCTGATTACGCATATTAATAAGCTTCTTGCTCTCTTCGTCATAACTGATGCTTGAAATACCAACAGAGGCGATCTCAATACCACGAATATTCTTCCAATCATCGTCAAGTACATCGCCCATATATTTAGCAAGCTTCATACCCTGTGACGGCAGTGTTGAAATACGCACACCATCAACTGACATCTGATTTACAGCACTTGAAAGTGCATTCAAAAATTCAGAATTAAAATGCTCGCTTATATCCTCAAAGTTTACACACTCTTTATTGCGTAAAGTACATTCCATATAAAATTTCATAGGATCTGAAATCTTTACAGAATAAGTGCCGTGACAACGCAGGAAAAGCTCTGCATTATAGAAATTATCAAAATATTGAACAGCATTTCTTGTGCCGAACTTAATTCCACGTATTTCAGAAAGATTTACAAAATAAACCTGCTGTGCACTTGTCGGCTGACCGCCAAACTTAAATCTCTGGAATGTATCTTTCAGTGAATCGCCGAACTGACCATTAAACATTGATGGTGCAGAAGACATAAATACTTCGTAACAACCTGCTTCTGCTGTATAGTCAACGATTCTTCCGTCTTCAACCAAAAACATCATCTGGTTAGGACCAACGACGATTTTAGAGCCGTTTGAAATTACATTATCATTTCCTCTTTTATTACTACTGCGTTTATTATGTACCTGAACGCCTCTGCACATAACGGTAGTAGGTCCCATTTCTGCTGCCTGAATATAGTCAAGCCATGAATCTGCAAGCTGTCCGCCAACTGCACCTACTGCTGCTTTAATAAGTCCCATAATAGTATCCTCCGTGAAATCAATTTATATTTATTCGTTACATTCCAACAATAGAATATATCCTATTATATCATATACATTTAACCTTTGCAAGTGCTATCAATATTTTTCTTAACACATCATTACTTTAAATAACTGTTTGTTTTTCACTATTTTCCTTGACATTCTTATTAAAATATGATACTCTTAAATAGCTTGATAATAAAAGAGCAAATTTTTATGAAAGGAAGTTTTTTATGAAAAAACTATATCTGTGTCTTGCAGGCATCATGCTTGCGGTCACACTCGCAACTGGCTGCTCGGATAAAGAACAAAACGAAAATTATTCCGAAGCAGATCTTCCGTATGGTGCAACTTTACTTACAGACACTGAAAGCGGCAATGTCCCAATAACTTATGATAGAAGATTTATTTCTACAGATGAGGCAAAAGTTTTGTCTGACTACTTCTATGCACTGCAAACCAAAAATCCCGAGCTGCTTGATGATACCACTCTTGATATTTATACGGATTTTGTAACAGAATCAATGTATCAAAATATTTTAGGACTGGACGGTCTTGTGGTAGATATGAGTGAGAACTTTACCGCTAAGGAAAATACGCCGTATACCATTAAAAATGTAGAAATAAAGAGTTTCTACACAACAGATGACGAAGAAAGTACTGACCTTGCAAATCTTTACAATATGTTAAATGAACTAAGCGGCGATGAAGCTTATGCAGCACAGCACATTTCAGACGGCAAATATATCAATTATAGCATCAGAACCGATACAGACGGAGAAGTAAAACTTTTTGAAAATCAGGCTCTGTTTCTTATCAAGGTAGACGGTGCTTATACTATTTGTTCCTGATAGATTTATTTTTATCAGAAGATTATCTGTCTTTTTTTTGTTTTTTTACTTTTTTATGATTTCTCAGTTCTTCTGGAAGTTTTTTAAGTGCTTTTCTGTAAAGCATAAAAAGAACTATCATTGCCACTATGTACAATATTGTTACTATTATAAAAGCTATTTTGAATTCAAGGCTTTTCGGAATATCAAAATCAAGCTGGGATTTCAGAAAAACACAAAGAAAATTCTCATTCATTAAATACACCTCCGGAAAATGCAGAAAGTTTATAAAAGTTTATATTTACGTTTTATATATGCTTAGTATAATTCCGGATGATCAGTATGTCAAGTAAAAAAACATAAAAAATGATTTATATGATTTTTGTTAAAATACTTGCAAGTTTTATTGCAGTATGATATAATGTTACTTAAGTATTTCCTCAGGCAGAATCATCGTGTTAAGGATAATTCTGCCCAAAAAAGGAATAAATTTTTAGGAGGTAAAAATGGCAACAACATCATCAAAAGCCGGCTCAGCTCCGGCTCTGCCAAAGGTGAGATTCTCCAAAGCCGGCATTGCAGGCGGTATCAGACACTGGATCTATGATAAGCGATTCTATTTTGCTGCTTTTTTAATTCCAGTAGTTCTAACCTATATTGCATATGCTATCTTCGGTATTGCACCTTTTGGTGACCATTCCGTTCTCTGCCTTGACTTGAACGGACAGTACGTTTATTACTTTGAAGCTATCCGTGACGCTTTCTGGGGTGACGGAAGCATATTCTACGACTGGTCAAGAAACCTGTCGGGCAACTTTATGGGCATTATAGGCTACTATCTTGCCAGTCCATTCACTCTTATAGTTATACTTCTTCCAGAAAGTATGCTTATAACAAGCCTTCTCATCATGCAGCTTTCAAAGCTTGGTGCAGCAGCAATAACTTTCTGCTACTTCCTTCGCAGACGCAGAGGCATGGGTGAAGTTCCATCCCTGATTTTCTCAACTCTCTATTCAATGATGGCTTATGCTGTTATTCAGCTTATTGACCCAATGTGGATAGACGGTCTTATATTCCTTCCGCTCATAATGGCAGGTATGGAATATCTTATCGATGACGGCAGACGACTCAACTATATAATTCCACTCGGACTTATGTTTGTAGCTAACTTCTATATTGGCTATATGATCGCATTCTTCTGCATCATCTACTTCATTTTCTACACGTTCTTTGGTTCAGAATCAAAGAAACTGGACGGTATGGGCAAATTAAGTGCTGTAGGACGTTTTGCTTATTCTTCTATAGTAGGCGGATTGCTGGCAGCGGCAATGATACTGCCTGTGTATTTCGCACTTCAACAAGGTAAGTTTGAGTTTACAGACCCTGACTACAGCTTCCAGACACAGTTTGAACTGGTTGATCTCTTCCCACAGCTTCTGCCGGCACAGTATGACTCTGTAAACGTACAGGGCAGCCCAGAGATCTATTGCGGAACACTGACATTGTTCCTGCTGCCACTGTTCTATATAAACAAGAACATCGATTTAAAGAAGAAACTGGGATATACTTTCCTGCTTTTATGCATGATGCTTAGTATGTACATCAAGCCAGTTGACATGATGTGGCACGGCGGACAAGTTCCAAACTGGCTGCCTTATCGTTATTCTTTCCTTGTTTCATTTGTACTGCTGAATATGGCGGCTGTTGCATTCAAGAACCTAAAGGGTGTCTCTATAGGCAAGCTTACTACTGAATTTGTTGTACTGCTTATAGGAATGCTTTTCCTTGTACGTATCAATTATGAGCATATTGACCTTAAGAAAAGCATATGGGTCGCTATAATATTTATGCTTGTTCACCTTGTGCTTATTTATCTTCTCAACAATGGCAAGGCTGGCAGAACACGTGCTATGAATACAGCTATTACACTCTCAATGCTTTTATTTGTATCAGGTGAAGCTACTTACAATGCAGTTGATTCTATGAATAAGATCCATAAGGAAGTTGCATATTCCGGCGGAGATTACTACAATAACTTCGTTCATAACGGACGTTCTATTGTAGATGAACTGGAAAAATATGACGATGGTCTTTATCGTGCGGAAAAGACATACTGGCGATGTGTAAATGATAATGACGCTCTCGGTCTTAGAGGTATTTCTCACTCAAGTTCTGTTATGAACACAAAGATAATCAACTTTATCGAAACAATGGGTTACTGCACACACAGCTATTATACACGCTACAACGGCAACTCTGATATTGCAGACTCACTGCTGGGCATCAAGTATGTTCTTCATCAGGAATCTGAAACCGGACAGGACAACACCGGAACTAATTATCTTAATCCAAACTACGTTCCGATCAATGATGGTTACAGCTACATCAATCACAATAATGTAAATCAAACTGTAAAGATTTATGAAAACCCTAATGCTCTTTCAATCGGATATATGGCAGATAACAGGATCACCAAGATAGATCATCTTGGCAATGACAATCCTTTCAACAGCCAGAATATATTCATGAGTACACTTGCTGGTCAGACTGAATTTGATGCTTCAAATGCAATTGTAAACCATGCACAGTACTACACACCTATCGATGTAGGAGAACCTGTTATAAACAACATTACCGTTTCTGACTACAATGTTGAAAGCCGACTTAAGCTTTATACAGCCGGCGAAGGTGACCCAACTATCAACTTCAATTTCACTGTTCCAGATGACAAGCCTATTTACATTTACTTCAAGACAGAAAATCAGAAGTCTGTAAACCTCTGGCTTGGTGAATGGAGTGATGAACTTCAGGATTATGATTACAGCGACCACGATCGTTATGGATTCTTCAGCTCATACTTCGAAGGCGATAACTACACAATGATGCGTCTTGGCAGCTTTGAACCGGGTAAGAAAATCAGCCTGCGTGTAACAGTTGCTAATGAATACACTATTGTACGTGACTTCTTCTTCTACAGCTTTGATGAAGATCTTTTCCAGCGTGATATTGATACTCTCAAGGCAAATCAGATGAATATTGAAGAATTTGACGAAAACTATATCAAGGGTACTGTAACAGCATCCGAAGGTCAGATCCTTATGACATCTATTCCATGGGAAGAAACAGGTTCTTCACTTGAACAGTCATTCCTTAAGCTTCCTTGGGAAGGAACATGGAGAGTAAAGGTTGATGGCAAAACTGTAAAGCCTACAGAAATTATCAAGGCATTTGTGGGTGTAGAGCTTTCAGCAGGTACTCATACAGTTGAATTTAAGTATGTATCTCCGGGCTGGTATACTGGTGTTATACTTGTGATAATTGCTATAGTACTGCTGGTAATCTTCCACAGACAGGATCGTCGTAAAAATAAAGTGCTTATCGCTTCCATAAAGGCAAGACATAAAGCTGCTGCTGAATGGAATGGTCCGGTAGTTCTTATCCCTCTTAAGAGTGAGATAAAGGAACTTGAGATGGCTGAAAAGCAAAATTTAAAACATCAAAAAACAACATCAAAAAAGAATATTGACAGCACTGTAAAGACAAATTCTGATGAGCAGAACATTTCAAATGCTTCTGATAACTCAAACAATTCAGGTAAGTCCGAAAATGCAAACGGCTAAATTTTGACAGCAAATATTTTTAATTAAAATAAAATATAATAAACTTTCCGTACTGTATCACTGCATCAAATGCAAATACAGTACGGATTTTTTTGCATTTACAAATCTGGAAGTAAAAATTTCTGCTTCGCTAATTACTCAAAATGAAAAATACTATTGACATATTACTCAAAATGAGTTATACTAATAATAAGGAAACAAATATTTTTTTGCAGCGTTTTTTATATTGCAATATGCATATTTCACTGAAACAGCGTGCATTTTTTATGAAATTAAATTTTGCGGTGATATTGCATATCAAATTATAAATGTGAATATTACACCGCTGCATCTACTCATTTTGAAGAAACACGATGAATTGACAAATGGAAAGGAGCAGAATTTTTATGAAACCTATGACAATGCAGGAACTAATAGAAGACTATAGGATAAGCTGTAATCTTTTAACGGAAAGAATCGAATCCATAAACAAACAGCTTAAGATGTTTGTACCGCCGGAGAAATACAGTGAGCTTTCGCATCGAAGACGTACACTGAGAGAAGAACGCCTTGAAATTCTGCATACTATAGAAAACCTTCAGGAGCATTGCAAATGAAAAGATGTACGATTTATGATTCACTTAAAATTACGCCTTTCGAGGACCATGACGAAGAAAAAAACTGGCAGGGAAAAGCTGCTGAATTATTAAAAGTTTTAATTTCGTCCAGACTTACACGAAGACAAAAGCAAGTAATTGTGCTATACTATTATAAAGGCATGAAACAGCGTGATATTGCAAAAAAGCTTAACATTTCAGAATCCGCCGTTTCTCATACAAAAACAACAGCTTTAAAAAGAATCAAATTTTATATGGAATTTTTAAGAGGTAAATAATTATGAAAACACCTATATATGACTTTTTAAAAGAATACTCAAAGAAAGACCCGCTAAGAATGCATATGCCCGGTCATAAAGGGTATGCACCTGAAAATATTTTGGATAATAATAATCTTGCTGCTCTATATTCGCTTGATATTACAGAAATTCATGGAGCAGACAGTTTGTTTGAAGCCGATGGCATTATTAAAAAAAGTGAAGAAAATGCGGCAAGGTTCTATAACTCTGCTGAAACAGTATATTCATGCGGTGGCTCTACGCTCTGCATACAGGCAATGCTCTGTCTTATGAAACAGGAAAATAGATGTGTAATTGCAGGACGAACTGTACATAAAGCTTTTTTAAATGCCTGCATACTTCTTGATCTTAATATCACATGGGTTTACCCTAAAGAAGAAAACGGTATTCTTTCAGGGAGATATGATATTGCCGACTTTGAAAAAGCTTTGACAGATACAGATGGCAAGCCCTGCTGTGTTTATATTACTTCTCCGGATTATATGGGAAATATAGCTGATATTAAATCTCTGTCTGAAATAAGCCATAAGTACAACGCACCTCTTCTTGTGGACAATGCACACGGTGCACACCTTGCATTTACGCCGGATAATCTTCACCCAATGACACTAGGTGCTGATTTGTGCTGTGATTCTGCTCATAAAATGCTGCCATGCATTACCGGCTGTGCATATCTTCATACATCAAATGAAAAATATAAAGGCAGACTAAAAAGTGCTATGAATATGTTCGGTTCAACAAGTCCGTCATATCTTATGCTTATGTCACTTGACCTTTGCAATAGATTCCTTGCAGAAAATGCACGGGAAAACATTGCGGAAATTTATAAAGCAACTATAAATATGAAAAAGCGACTGTCTGAAAAATATAATTATATATTCGGCAGTGGACATGAGATTTTACATATTGTTATTGATACGGCAAAAATGGAAATTAGCGGAAACGAACTCGCAGAAAAACTTGAAAGCTTAGACTGCTATCCAGAATACTCCGGAAATGATGCTGTTATCTTATTGCTATCCGCTTCTCAAAAAGTGGAAGATATTTTAGATTTGGAAAAGATTCTGGAAAAATGTATGTCTATCAAAAAAGTAAAGCAAACACAAATAAATCCGCCATCGTTTCCAAGGCCCGATGCGGTCATGGATATACGCAGTGCAGCTCTATGCTCAATTGAAATTATAAAAGTTGAAAATTCCATCGGCAGAATATGTGCGGATGTAAAAGTTCCTTGTCCGCCGGCAATACCAATTGTAATAAGCGGTGAACTGATAGACAAAAAAGCAGTAGACACAATGAAATTTTATGGCATAAAAGAAGTGGCTGTTGTATCAGAACAAATATTTTAACTTGATTCACTTTGAACCGGTAAAATAAATCTTTTGTCTGCGAAAAGCTTGACACCTTGCTGCTACTTTGATATAATATTTTATATATAAATTGATAACAAGGCTGGTAGATATTATTATGCCAAAACATATAGAAAAAAATAATGACTCATTTAAAAGGCTCTTTTCAATTATAACTGCCGCTGCCATGATAATGCTTTTTGCAGGAGCATTCAGCATAGTTTGGTACAGCTGTTACAGCGATGAAATTATGCTGCCATTTTATAGAAGAGGAAACTGGGTAATAATAGCCATATATGTCGTGTTAATGCTGCTTTTTAGCAATGTTTTTGGTGGACTCAAAACAGGCTATCTTAGAAGGACAGATACATTCTATTCACAGTCCCTTTCAATGTTCTGCGTAAACACAGTGGCTTATTTTCAGATAAGCCTTATTGAAAGACACTTTTCACAGCTTGTGCCAATGCTTTTGCTTACATTGATAGATATTGCCATTTTGCCTGTTTGGATAATTGTTACAAATAAGCTTTACTTCTCGCTCTTTCCGCCACGAAAACTTGTTATAATATATGGTGAAAGAGCTGCGGCTGAACTCGTTAAAAAAATGAGCCGCAGAGTCGATAAATATATGATATGTGAATCTGTCAGTGCTGACCATTCATTAAAAGATATGCAGACCGCAATTGATAAATATGAAGGCGTTATTTTGTGCGATATGCCCGGACAGCTAAGAAACGATATATTGAAATATTGCTTTGAAAAGAAGATCCGTGTGTATGTTGCACCCAAAATTTCAGATATTATAATAAGAGGTGCTGAAGATATAAGACTTTTTGATACACCTCTGCTTCTTTGCAGAAACAGCGGTCTTACTCTTGAACAGCGTTTTGTAAAAAGATTGTTTGATCTTTTATTTTCAATTATCGTGGGCATAATATTCCTGCCGATAAGTATTATTATCGCCCTGCTCATAAAGCTTGAAGACGGCGGCAGTGTACTTTATAAACAAAAACGACTTACTCTTGATGACAGAATATTTTATGTTTACAAATTCAGAAGCATGATACCAAACGCTGAACTGCATGGTGCTCAACTTGCAACAGATAATGACAACAGAATAACAAAAGTAGGCAGGATTCTTCGTAAATTCCGACTGGATGAAATTCCGCAGATTCTTAATATTCTAAAAGGCGATATGTCTGTTGTAGGACCACGACCGGAACGACCGGAACTTGCACATAAATATGAAAAGTATATACCTGAATTTGATTTCAGGCTTCGTGTAAAGGCAGGACTTACTGGCTATGCTCAGGTAACCGGACTTTATGATACATCTCCATATGATAAACTAAAAATGGATATGATGTATATAGAACAGTATTCCCTACTGCTTGACCTGAGAATAATTATGATGACAATAAAAACCATGATCTTCCCTGGTGAAAGCAATGAAGAAACTAAACGTCACGAACAACAGGAAGCCGATAATAAACTCAAACATAATGATACAGACAAGTGAGGTTAATATGAAAATTACAGCAGTTATCATGGCAGGCGGAAAAGGTGAAAGATTCTGGCCTAAGAGTAGAACACATCTTCCTAAGCAGTTTCTTTCTCTTACAGCAGACAAGGAAACTATGATTCAGAAAACAGTGGCAAGACTTAAAAGCATCACAAAACCTGAAGATATTTTTATTGTGACTAATAAAATGTATGAAGAACTCACACACGAACAACTGCCGCAGATTCCAAAGGAAAATATTATTTTAGAACCTTGCGGAAGAAATACTGCTCCATGTATCGCACTGGCGGCAGCAGTCATTGAAAAAAAATATGGTGAAGAAACAGTAATGCTTGTGCTGCCTTCCGACCATCTTATACGCTATGAAGAAATGTATACCGATACACTTCGTCAGGCAATTTCAGTTGCAGAATCAGGACAAAGACTTGTTACTATCGGCATCACTCCAACATATCCTGAAACAGGATACGGTTATATCCAATTTGAACGTGACACTACTCTTGGTATGAGAGGTGTTTATCAGGTAAACAGATTTGTAGAAAAACCTGATATAGATACTGCCAAAAGTTATCTTTCATCAAGAAAATATCTATGGAACAGCGGAATGTTTGTCTGGAAAACAAGTACTATTCTTATGAATATGGAAGAATTCATGCCAAAGGTTTACAGCGGTGCTTTGGAAATTGCCGGTAAATTTGGTTCTGATGAATTTGAGAGTACTCTAAATGAAAATTACGAAAAACTTCCAAGCGAATCGGTCGATTTCGGTATTATGGAAAAGGCTGAAGAAATTTACACCATTCCGGGCAGCTTTGGCTGGGACGATGTTGGAAACTGGCTTGCAGTTGAAAGAATAAACTCTACAAATGAACTTGGCAACTATGTAGAAGGCGATGTTATAACAATAGGCACCAAGCACTGCACCATATGCGGCGGAAAACGTCTTGTGGCAGCAGTCGGTGTTGAAAATATAATTGTCGTAGATACAGACGACGCTATTTTGATATGTGAAAAGAACAGCACGCAAGATGTTAAAAAGGTTATAGAAAACCTGAAAATATGCAACCGTGCGACATTGCTTTGATAAAGCATCAAAACAAATTTGAAAAATCGCTGAATTAAAAATCTTTTATTGATATAGATAATATTATATATAAAATTATAGATAAGATTGATTTTCTCATAAATGAAAGGAAGTAATTACAATGACTAAACACGCACTTATTACAGGTATCACAGGACAGGATGGTTCTTACCTTGCAGAACTTCTTCTTGAAAAAGGATACGAAGTTTATGGCATTATGCGACGCAAAAGCGTTTTGGACTATGGAAATGTTGAACATTTAAAAGATAAGATACATTTTATTTACGCTGATATGACAGACGAAATATCACTCATTTCAGCTATGCAGATCTCACAGGCTGACGAAGTTTACAATCTTGCGGCACAGTCATTTGTAGCTACAAGCTGGGAACAGCCTATGGCTACAGCTGAAATAGATGCTCTAGGAGTTACAAAAATGCTTGAGGCTATACGCATTGTAAAACCGGAGGCTCATTTCTATCAGGCATCTACATCTGAAATGTTTGGTCTTGTTCAGGAAATGCCTCAGACAGAAAAAACTCCGTTCTATCCAAGAAGCCCATACGGCGTTGCTAAGCTTTATGGTCACTGGATAACCAAAAATTACCGTGAAAGCTATGGACTTTTTGCCTGCTCCGGTATTCTCTTTAATCATGAATCAGAACGCCGTGGCCTTGAATTCGTTACAAGAAAAATAACCGATGCAGCAGCAAGAATTGCTGCCGGAAAGCAGGAATATTTAGAACTCGGCAATATGGATTCAAAGCGTGACTGGGGTCACTCCAAAGACTATGTCCGTGCAATGTGGCTGATGCTTCAGCAGGAAAAGCCTGATGATTATGTAATTGCAACAGGCGAAACAAGGACAGTAAGAGAATTTGTTGAAACAGCATTCTCTCATGTAGGTATCGAGGTTCAGTGGCAAGGCAGCGGTATTGATGAAATTGGCATAAACAAAGCAAACGGCAAGACAATAGTAAAGATAAATCCACAGTTCTTCCGTCCTGCTGAAGTAGAGGTACTACTTGGCAATCCTGCAAAGGCTGAAAAATCACTCGGTTGGAAGAGAGAAATCTCATTCTCACAGCTTGTTGAAAGAATGGTCAAAAACGATGTGGCTCTTGTTGCCTCTGAAAAGTAATCTAGAGTTTCTTGGAGAAAAATATGAAAATCGCATTTGATGCACTGCCTCTTATAAGTGAGAGAATGACCGGTATAGGTTACTGTCAGGCAGGGCAAATACAAGCTCTCATGGCACTTCATCCGGAAGAACAATATATTATGCAATTCTTCGCCACAGGTGACGGCGGTGAAAAACGAAAACGACTTACTCGCTATGAGGAGGCTCGTGCAGAAATTCGTCAGGGCAAATGCTCAGGCTATCTCTACAGGCTTTTGTCAAACTTCCTGCCGATACCATATAATAAATTTTTTGGAAATGATGCCGATATAACACATTTCTTTAATTATATAGTACCGCCTAAAGTAAGCGGAAAAACAATTGTTACCGTTCATGATATGGTTTATAAAGCATTCCCTGAAACTGTCAGAGGACGTACAAGGTATATGCTGGAAACAGGACTTAAACGTTCTATGAAAAGAGCAGATCTTATAGTTACTGATTCACAGTTTTCAAAGTCAGAAATATTAAAATATTTTCCACAGTGCGAAGAAAAGCTTAGAGTTGTCCCATGCGGTGTGGACAGAACAAGATTTCATCCTGTAGACAATCCCGTAAGAATAGAAGAAACAACTAAATCCCTGGGAATAGACAGAGAATATTTTCTGTATCTCGGCACACTTGAACCACGAAAGAATCTTCGCCGACTTGCTGTAGCATATAATGAATTTCGCAAAGGCAAGGCTGAATATCCGTGCCTTGTACTTGCAGGCGGAAAAGGCTGGCTAAATGAAGACCTGATGAAAACAATAAAAGATCTTGACCTTGAATCTGATATAAAAATTGTTTCATATGTGCCGGAAGAACATATATGTACTTTGATGTCAGGAGCTTTGGCGTTCGTTTTCCCATCTATATACGAAGGATTCGGTATGCCGCCTCTGGAAGCTATGGCGTGCGGTGTTCCTGTACTTACTACACACACAGCATCTTTGCCGGAGGTTGTTGGCGACTCTGCTCTAATATGCGATCCATATAATATTGAACAGATATGTGATTGTCTGGAAAAACTTTATCGTGAATCAAATCTTAGACGTGACCTGTCCGCTGCATCTCTTAAACGTGCAAGAATGTTCTCTTGGGAAAATGCGGCTGCCATTCTTTATGATGTGTATAAGGAGGCTCTAGGTGGCTGAAAATAAAAAACTGCGTATTTTACAGGTGAATAAGGCATATTATCCTCATATAGGCGGCATAGAAAGCCTGGTAAGAACATATGCACGAGAACTGTCAAAGCGACCTGATGTTGAAATGCAGGTGCTTGTATGTCAAGAAGGACATGCCAAGACCTCAAGTGAAATAATAGAAGGCGTAAAAGTTACAAGAGCCGGAAGCATTGGTACATATTTTTCATGTCCGATCTCATTTTCATTTTTTAAGCTTTTTAAAAAAATGTCTAAAAATGCAGATGTAATTCTTTTTCATATGCCGTTTCCTCTGGGTGACCTTGCTTATCTTTTGTCAGGATTTAAGGGACGTGTTGTTCTTGCATGGCACAGCGATGTTGTTAAGCAAAAAAAACTGCTTACCTTTTATAAACCTATACTAAAAAAATTTCTCAAACGTGCAGATGCTATTATTACTGCTACTCAGGGACATATTGACAGCTCATTATTTTTACCCGAATTTCGTGAGAAATGTACAGTAATTCCATATGGCATAAACGCAAAGCAATACATAAACTCACCTTTTAAGCCAATACTTACAGAAATGCTGTGTGACAAAAATGCTGTAAAGGTTCTGTTCACCGGTCGTCTTGTGTATTACAAAGGCGTTGATGTACTTCTTAAAAGCTTTGAAAAAGTAAGTGGCTGTGAGCTTTTTATAGTAGGCAGCGGCACACTTGAAAAAGAACTGCGTGAAACAGCAAAAAACATGACTCAAAAGATACATTTTCTCGGTGTGCTTTCCGATGAAGATATAAAGTCCGCTTTCAGAGATTGTGATATATTTGTTCTGCCTTCCGTTGCCAACAGCGAGGCTTTTGGAATAGTACAACTTGAAGCAATGGTTTATGGCAAGCCTGTTATAAATACATCTCTTCCTACCGGCGTTCCATTCGTAAGTATTCATGAAGAAACCGGTATTACAGTTTCACCTAAAGACCCGGACGCACTGGCTGAAGCAATAAATACACTTGCTGAAAATAAGCCTTTACGTAAAAAATATGGTGCTGGTGCAAAGGAACGTATAAGGCAAACATTTCTTGAAGACAGTGTTTTAAACCGTATATATGATGTTTTAAATTCAAATCAAAATTCAAATTAAAATAAATTCTGAAGAGCTTTGGCTCATGTCTGTTTCAAAGCTATTTTTTAGAAAGGTGGTAGAGTATTTTGGAAAACAAAAATGCAGAAAGAACACTGATAATAGGTGCAGCTGGCTTTGTAGGCGGTTATCTGGCAAGGCATCTTAAAAATGACCTGCATAGAAAAACTTTTCTTACAAAGCTGCCAAATGAAAAAATAAATATTGAAGGTTTTTCCGTCTATGACCTTGATATATTAAATCAGGATCAGATACGTTCTATTCTAAACACACTTCACCCTGATGAAATATATCATCTTGCAGCTCAGAGTTCTGTTTCATTTTCATGGAATGACCCAAAACTTACTGCAAAGGTAAATATAACAGGCTGTCTAAATCTCTTGGAATCTGTAAGAAGTATACCTGGATATTCACCAAAAATAATCCTCATAGGTTCAGGTGAAGAATATGGCAGACTGCCGGAAGGTGTTTCTCTGGTATCAGAAGAAACTCCTATTAAGCCATGCAATCCATACGCTGTTACAAAAGCTGCACAAAATATGTTTGGCACTCTATATGCCAAAAGCTATGGTATGCATATAGTTATGGTCAGAGCTTTTAATCATATAGGCAAAGGACAAAGCACACAGTTTGTAGCTGCTGATTTTTGCAGACAGATAGCAGAGATCATGGCTGGCAAACGTGAAAATGTTATCTACACCGGTAATCTGAGTGCTAAACGTGACTTCACTGATGTACGTGACGTAGTAAGAGCCTACAGCCTATTGGCTCGGTACGGCAATGACGGCGAAACTTATAATGTAGGCAGCGGAAAAAGCATTGAAATAAAAACTCTGCTTCAAAAGATTATATCACAAAGCGGAGAAAACATAAGAATAGAAACAGACCCTAATAAACTCAGACCTATAGATATACCGGAAATACGTGCAGATATATCTAAACTTAAGAAAGATACCGGCTGGCAGCCTAATATACCAATTTCTCAAACACTTAAGGAAATGCTGGAATATGAAATAAGCAAAATAGAATGAAAATAAATTCTATTTTAATAAATTCTATTTTTTAATTAAAAAGGAGCGGCAAAAATGATTAAAAAAGGCAACGGAAAAAACACATCATCTGATGAGCGTGTTATAATTGAAACATATTCAGAAGAATTGTCCGGACTTTCAAGCAATCCTTCCATGATACTTGTACATAAATTCGGTCAAAGACAAAACGCATACAACCGCAATATTGAATCACGTATGCAAGCTGTTCAATCTGTATGCAAACGATTCCAAAGCGAAATTCATGCCCTTCAAGATGAAAACGATATTCTAAAAGCCAACTTAAAAATAGAAAGAGAAAGAAACAGAGAACTCTTTGAATGCATGGCAAGAGAGATAAGAAAAGTTAAGCAGGAAGTAAATACACAGCGTCTTTACAATGATCTAAATGGAAAAAATGTAACACGTTTGAGCAATATTATAGATGAATATTTGGCGAAAGAAAAGACGGAGGAAGAAAAAGTTGAGGAAGAAAATTCTGCCAATGATGAAAATAAGGTGAAAAACAGCTAAAATAATTGACAATTTTTGTGTTTTGTGCTATAATAAAATGAGTAGCTTTATAGAATAATAATAATATAAGCAAACTCTAAGGAGGTAAGATCATGGGCATTTTTTCAAGAATCGGTGATGTTCTAAAAGCAAATATAAACGACATGATAGATCGTGCGGAAGATCCCGAAAAGATGGTTAAGCAAATTATCCTTGACTTGCAAAAAGATATTCGTACTTCAACAGAAGCTCTCGGCAAAGCAATGGCAAGCCAGAGAATTGCTGAACGTCAACATGAACAAGCTGTGCGTACTGCCGCAAATTGGGAATCCAAGGCAAAGGCTGCACTTTCCGCTGGTGATACCGATATGGCTAAAAAGGCCCTTTCATATAAAGTGAAAGCTGATGCTGATGTTGACTCTACAGCACAAATGCTTGAAACTATAACTAATCAAACCGAAACTATTCGTGATCAGGTAGAGGCTATGAAAGCTAAACTCGATGAAGCTAAAAGCAGACAATCCATGCTTATTGCACGTTCACAAATGGCTAAGACACAGAAAAAACTTGCACAGTCTACTGGCGGACTCGATGCATCAGCCGCTCTTGATAAGTTTAATAGAATGGAAGAAAAAATCGAAAGACAAGAAGCTGAAGCTGCCGCTTTTGCTGAAATCGCCGGTTCAAACAGCGATATGAAGAGCTTTGAGGATCTTGAAAATGATATGAAAGTTGACGCTGAACTTCAAAGGCTTATGGCAGAGATGAACAGCGAACAAACTGATAATACCGCCGAAGGAGGCGTTTTGTAATGGATAAAAAATCAAACGGATTATCTGGCGTTTCATTTTTACTTGCAGCTATTATTTCATTATCAGCAGTTGCATATCTTGTATGCAAAGTAATGGAAAGACGTGCAAATTATGAAAGATGGAGCGAATATGACGAATGTGGTCTTGGATAAATAAAAAACAATTCATGATTGTATTAATGAGATCATATTAACAAAATTATATTAAATGGTATAAATCAGGCTGTTGAGGATTTTTAACATCAACGACAGCCTGTTTTTAATAATGTAAACATTTTTTTAATCGAAAGGAGTATTATGGAAAATAAAGAAGAACAGATGATAATGAATATCGTTGAAGACATAAGAAAAAAATATAATGAAAACTGCGAACAGTCGGCAGCTCTGGCAAAAGAATCAGAAGAACGATACAAAATACCGGCAGAACTTTATGGCAAATACGATGTAAAGCGTGGACTTCGTGACCTAAACGGAAAAGGCGTAGTGGCTGGTCTTACAACAATAAGCCAAGTATCCGGAAGCAAAGAGGTAGACGGGGTTCGCACTTCAGACGTGGGACATCTTTTATACAGAGGTATCCCTATAGAAGAACTTGTAGAAGGTTTTATCTCTCAGGACAGATTTGGATTTGAAGAAATAGTATATCTTTTGCTTGTCGGCGACCTTCCAAACAAAGAACAGCTAAAAAGCTTTCATACTCTTATATCTGAATATCAGTTCCTTCCAGAAAAATTCAAGAGCGGTATTATCATGAAAATGCCGAGCGACAGCATTATGAGTACAATGGAAAAATGCGTTTTGTCACTTCATGCAGTAGACCCAAATCCTGATGATATTTCAATCGAAAATGTAATGCGTCAGAGTTTGGAACTTATCGCACGTTTTCCGGCACTTGCTGTATATAGCTATCAGGCTGCACAATATTTTCGTCAAGGCGAAAGCATGGTCTACAACAGACCTGATCCAAAAAAGACTATCGCAGAAAACTTCCTTACAATGCTGCGTCCGGACGGAAAATACACAAAATTGGAAGCAAAACTTCTTGACCTAGCACTCGTACTTCATGCAGAACACGGCGGCGGAAACAATTCAGCGTTTACAGTACACGTTGTAACATCTTCAGGTACTGATACTTATTCCGCAATTTCAGCGGCACTTGGTTCTCTTAAAGGTCCAAAACACGGGGGTGCTAATCTTAAGGTAATGGAAATGTTTGATGACCTCAAACAAAATGTTTCAAACTGGCAGGACGAGGACGCTCTTCGCTCTTATCTTGGAAATCTGCTTGATAAAAACGGATTTGACAGAAGCGGACTTATTTATGGTATGGGTCATGCAATTTATTCTATATCAGACCCACGAGCTGAGATCCTTAAAAAATTCGCAGAAAAGCTCTCTGTAGAAAAAAATTGTCATGATGAATTCCAGCTCTATGCAAATGTAGAACGCATTGCAAAGGAACTCATTTCAAGCAAAAGAAAAATATATAAGGGCGTATGTGCAAATGTAGACCTGTACAGCGGACTTGTATATAAAATGCTTGGTATACCTACTGCTCTTTATACACCGCTCTTTGCAGTAGCACGTATAGCAGGCTGGTCTGCTCATCGTCTGGAAGAACTTATAAATGCATCAAAAATAATACGTCCATCATATCTTCCTGTAAGTGCAAAGCGAAAATACATACCTATAGAGGACAGATAAATATATAAAAAACTGTCTTTACAAGATGCAAATTGGAGGTCTTGGGAGTGTTTCGTGAATGTATAAACCTTTTAAAAAAATCCGGACGAACGCTTGTTTTATTTGAAATAGGCATACAAGTTTTAACATTCGCTGCAATAGTACCGCTTGTAGGTCTTATTATTGACTGTGCTATAAATCTGGCTGGATTGAAATATCTTACAAATGCAAATATCTCACAACTTCTAAAATCTGTCTGGACATTGCCTATGTTTGCACTTATTGCACTCATAGCAGCTGTACAGATACTGCTTAATTTTACAGGCGTTATAGCCTGTTTTAAAGCAGCTGTGCAGAACCGCAGACTGAGTTTTGGGCAGCTTATATATGAGCTGACTTCAAGTATAAAAAGAATGTTTTCATCGGGAACAGGTTCTCTTTTGCTGCATCTGCTGCTTATTTTGCCTGCAATTTCACTTCCGGCTGCCGGCGGACTTATATCAGCCATAGGTATGCCGGATATTTTAAGCAGGGTAATTCCAAACACTGCAATCCTGCTTGTGGTATATTCTGTCGCTGTAGCATTATGCTTTACTATTGGTATAAAGTGGATAATATCACTGCCTATATATGTTTGCCGTCATTGCAGTTTTCGTGCCGCAAGGCGTCAGAGCAGCCGACTTATATCCGGAAATACATTTTACGTTCTTATAAGCCTGCTTCTGTGGAGTCTTGGTTATCTTGCAGCATTTGTAATGATCATTATAGCAGTAACTGGAGTTGGAATAGGTACACTAAATTTATTTGGCATAACTGTTTCTTATGGCAGTAAGTCGCTGAAAGTTATAAGATATTTCCTGCTTTTTTTTGTGTTTTTATTTTCAGCCGGAACGGTTCCTTATTTTGCAGCCGCAACATTCTCAAAATATAAAACACTTCTGTCAAAAAGAAAAATTATAAGCAAAAGCAAAAGTTCAAAAACATTTGCATATAAAAATAAAAAGAACCGCATTATAGCAGTTCTTACGGCAATGGCTCTTATATTTGCTGACAGTGTATATATCTTTAGATTGGCTTCAGGTGACGTATCAGTACGATTTTTGCTGAACATAAGTCCGATGACAATAGCTCACAGAGGATATTCTACAATAGCACCTGAAAATACAGAATATGCATTTATTGCTGCAATGCAGCAAGGTGCTGATGGAATCGAACTTGATGTTCAACAAACATCAGACGGAATTCCTGTTGTTATACATGACATCAGTCTGAAAAGAATAGCTGGAATAGACCGTAAAGTTTCATCATACACCTATGCTGAATTGTCACAAATAGACATTGGCAGCTGGTATAATCCACAGTTCAGTGATGCCAGAATAATGACTCTTGAAGAAGTTATACGGCTTACAGACGGAAAAGTATTTCTAAACATAGAACTTAAAAGAGGTGCGATCGTAAATCATATAGAGCAAAAAGTAGCTGCACTCATTGAACAATATGGAATAAAAAATAAATGCTGCGTAACATCATTTTCATATGAATCTTTAAAACGTATAAAAAAATGCGATGAAGATATAAAGACCGGACTTATAATGAGCATTGCAACTGGTAATTTCTATAATCTTGATTATGTTGATGCATTCAGTATAAAAAGTATGTTCATAAGCTCTCAGGTCGTGAACAATGCACATCAGGTGGGTAAAGAAGTTTATGCATGGACGGTAAACAATACCAATGAAATGCATCGAATGCTTGGGCTAAACGTTGACCATATAATCACCGACAGACCGGCTCTTCTTATGGAACAAATAGACAAGAATATTTCAGAATACACTCTGCTTGATACAGCTTTGAATCTTATATCGTAAATACAGGAGGAATAAATGAAGCTTTACGCCTGTTTCTTTCAAAAATGCCCGCCTGATAAGCAGCATGAGAATGCACACAAACTTCTAAGTTTTGCTCTTGAAAGAGAATATGGCATTGATAAATACACCTTAACAAAAGGCAGCCACGGCAAGCCTTATCTTAAGGAAAATGCAGATATAAAAATAAATCTATCCCACTGCAATCAGCTTGCTGTATGTGCTGTAGGAAAATACAATGCTATAGGTATAGACTGTGAAGCACTTAGAACAGTGCGTGAAAGAGTAATAAAACGTGTCTGCACAATACAAGAAAAATATGAAATAGAGCATTCAGAGAATATGGACCTTGCATTTACAAGGTTTTGGACACTCAAAGAAAGCTTTGTAAAAGCTATAGGAATTGGTGTTTCATATCCTATGAAAAATGCTGCATTCTCACTTCATAAAGATATAATATATACAAATATAGAAAATGCATTGCTTAGACAATGGGTAATACAAGATAAATATGTCATATCACTTTGCACTAAAATAGATGATAGAAGCATATATGATGATATAAAGCTTGTATTTGTATCTAAAAATATACTTATGTAAAATAAACAAAAAAGGTTTCCCTTCTTAAAAAGAAGGGAAACCTTTTTTTAATTGCATTTTAAAATTACAAATTACAGAATAGGAAGTGCTGCAAGATGTCCTGACAGATATTCCATAATTACTGTAACATCCTTAACTGAAAGTGTACCATCAAAAGAACAATCGGAATTTGCGATTTGTTCTACATTCATAAATACAATACCTGATAAATACTTGTGCAGCAGAACCGCATCAGCTACTGTAACTTCTCCATCCATATTGGTATCACCATACTTTGAAGCATATGCACTATTTACTATAACATTATCATCGTCAACTTCATATTTTGAATCAGTAGACTCTGAAACTTCTGTAGTACTTTCAGTAACTGTTGTAGTTTCAGTTGTTGTTTCATCATAATTAGTAATTTCAGTTTTTATCTCTGTTGTTGCAACTTCTGAACTAGAAGTGATCTCTTCTGTTTCAGAAGTCATTGTGGTTTCGGTTGTTGTTTCTGTAACAGTCGTTGTTTCTTCTGTTGTAGTAGTAGTTTCAACAGGCTCTGTGTCTTGTGAACGCTCTAAATAGTTCATAGAACAATAGCCTTCGTAGCTGCCATAATTAACAGCTGCCCACTCTCCATTAGAAGAAGTAACAGTTACAGACTCACCACCTTTAATTGTCATAACAATAGAGTAATTAGTACCGGGACCACTTCTCATATTAAGTGAAGAACCAGTCACGATGTATGTTCCTGCACAGTCTTCGGTAAACTGATCAACAGGAGTTGTTGTTGTCGAAGTATCATCTGAATCAGCAGTGCCGCCAAATCCTTGCTGGCAAAGATAGTTATAAACCATATTTGCTCTGGAAACAAAGGCACTATTGGAGCTGTATCCACTGTTTAAAGCTGCATTGTGCATATCATCAAGAGTAACTGCACTGTAAGAACCAGCATTTGAAGCCGCTCTTCTTGCTACTCCTGCTGCAATACCGCAGCCGAAATTGTAAATATCAGCATAAAGAACAAGAGCACCGGCATCTGTAATACCCATGTTCTGTCCTGAAACTATGTAATTCTGTACATCAGAAGCAGCCTGTGCATCTTGTGCTGCAATTCCGCAATCGGAACTAAGCAGTGCAGCAGCGGCACTTGCCTCGGATGATGAGAATGTACGATAATTCCAACTTGACGCACTCATAACTTCATTGTAAAAAGCTGAACCCAATGTTGCAGCAGCAAATGTTGGATCATTTTCACAAGCTCTTCTCATAACAGTAAGCGCTCTGTCAGCATGCCACTGGAGCTTACCGACACTTACTGCACCGCAGTCGTTCGGATTTATAGAACCATAAGATCCCTCATGTGAGATTATACATTGAATTGCCACATTAGTCATTTCTTCCAGCGATACAGCTGAAACGTTTGATGACGAGGTGATAGCTGACAGCACAAGTACAAGTGCAGTCACGCAGGATACCCCGACAGCCGAAATTCTTTTTAACATATTAAACTTACTCCTTTTTTCTAAAAAACAATGTTTGAAATTTGCAAAGCAGCAGTCAAGGCTGCATTGCTATACGGCTATACGTAAAATTGCTTGCCGTTTGCAATGCGTCTGCATTACCAATTATTAAATTGTAAAGTTGCCATAAGACTTGTGAAAAACATTGACAAGTGCCAAGCTCATGCACAATGTCCTGTACTCTTTAAGTTCGACACCGGTCGAATTTCACTAATCTTATTTGCATTGCACGATATGCCTTTGTATGCATATCACGGAAGGTTCCGGCACCAGAAACTGCTTTAGTGCACAGTATATGCCGACTACCGTATGTTTTATATTATACCACATTTGTAACCGAATTGCAAGACTTTCAAAGTATATTTAGCACTTATTCATTTATCCGTTATATGCTTTTGTAATTATTTTCCCCCATTTTGTAAGATGTCACTATAAATATGAATATTATAATATGGTTAAGTGTATTTTTAAATATCAAACAATATATAAATTATTGATGTGATTTTTTGCAATGACAAGTAAATATATAAAAAAGTAAAAACAACGCAATTTCCGTCAAAATTTGCTCTTAATTTATCTGGGCAAAAATAACTGTTAATTTTTTGTCTTTAGGAAATATTTGTGGAAAAAGGCTATTGAAAATAATGCGAAAATTCGGTATAATATATAGAGTGGTATATTCGGCGCTCTGTACCGTTTAAATGAAGGAACAATATGGTGCCTTGTTAAAAATAATATTCGCCGGAGGATGGAGCTAAAAATGGCTGATAAGAATACAGCAAAACGTGCCGAACTGAAAGAAAAGTTCGTAAACCGCCTGATGCTCGAATGTAATGTTACACCAAATGAAGCTTCTGATAAACAGATCTATCAGACGCTCTCTGCTATGATGGTTGAAACTTTGAAACGTAAGCGTCAGCATTTCACAAACCGTGTACATTCCGAGGGACGTAAGCAAGTATATTATCTCTCAATGGAATTCCTCATGGGTCGTTCGCTCAAGACTTCTCTATACAACCTTGAACTTGCCGAGGATTTTACGTCTATTCTAAAAGAATTTGATATCAATCTGGAAAAAATATTTGAATGCGAACCTGACGCTGGTCTTGGAAACGGCGGTCTTGGCAGATTAGCAGCTTGCTATCTGGACGCTATGGCTACACAGGAGATCCCTGCAAAGGGTCACTCTATTTGCTATGAATATGGTATCTTCCAGCAAAAGCTTGAAGATGGCTGGCAAACAGAATTCCCTGACAACTGGCTTCCTGGCGGCAGCGTTTGGCTTGACCCTAAGCCTGATGAGGCTATCGAAGTTCACTTTGAAGGTAATGTAAAAGAATACTGGCAGGATTCCTACCACTATCTTTCTCATGAAAACTACAATACAGTTGTTGCTATTCCATATGACCTTTATGTTTCAGGTTATGGTAGCGAAGGTGTTTCTACACTGCGTTTGTGGCAGGCTAAAGCACCAAGCTTTGACATGAAGTCATTTAACGATGGTAACTATGAAAGCGCTCTTAGCCAAAATTCTATGGCTAATGCTATCTCAAAGGTTCTTTATCCTAATGATAATCACCTTGAAGGTAAATCACTTCGTCTGCGTCAGCAATATTTCCTTTGTGCAGCAGCTATTGGTGATATTGTAAATCATCACATGAGTGTTTACGGCACACTTGATAATCTTCACGAAAAGGTTGCTATCCACATCAATGATACACACCCTACTCTGGCTATTCCAGAACTTATGCGTGTACTGCTTGATGACTGCGGCTATACATGGGAACATGCATGGCACATTGTAACAAACACATTTGCTTACACCAACCATACTGTAATGGCTGAGGCTTTGGAAAAGTGGGATGTAAACCTTGTAAAGCACGTTATCCCAAGAATCTTCTCTATTATAATCGAGATAAACAACCGTTACTGTGCTGAACTTATGCAGCGCAATGGATATGACAGTGCTAAGACAACACGTATGTCTATCATCAAGGACAACCAGATCCACATGGCAACACTTTGTGTAATGGCATCTCACAGTGTAAACGGCGTATCAAAGCTGCATTCTGAGATCATCAAGGATTCTGTATTCCATGAAGAATATCTGGATACACCGGCTAAATTCAAGAATGTAACCAATGGTATTGCATATAGAAGATGGCTGTATCAGTCAAATCCTGGTCTTACAAAACTGCTGAAGGAAAAAATTGGCGATGACTTCCTTATGGACGGCAGTGAACTTAGAAAGCTTGACGTATTTGAAAACGATAATACCGTTCTGGAATCACTGCGTAAGATCAAGAAGGAAAACAAGCAGAGATTTTCAAAGTATGTTAAGCAGAAGAGCGGTATTATTCTGAACACAGACAGTGTATTTGACGTACAGGTAAAGCGTCTGCACGAATACAAGCGTCAGCATCTGAATGTAATGAACATTCTTGCACAGTATCAGTATCTGCTTGATAATCCTAACGCTGATTTCGTACCAAAGACATATATATTTGCCGCTAAGGCAGCACCAGGATATTATCTTGCAAAACAGATTATTAAGATGATCTGGGCACTTTCTGAAGAAATTCGCAAGAATCCAAGAATTTCTGAAAAGCTTTCTGTATACTTCCTTGAAGACTACAAGGTAACACTTTCTGAACTGCTTATGCCAGCAAGTGATATTTCTGAGCAGATCTCTCTGGCAGGTACTGAAGCATCTGGTACAGGTAATATGAAGCTTATGCTTAACGGTGCAATAACACTGGGTACTCTGGACGGAGCTAACATTGAAATTGGCGATGCTGTTGGTGAAGACAACATTCTCATCTTTGGTATGAAGACAGAGGAAGTAAATGCACTGAAGGCACGTGGCTACAATCCAGAGCAGTATTATCACAACAATGGCATTATTCATAATTGTATTGATCGTATGTATTCAGGAATCAACGGATGCAAGTTCAATGAGGTAGCAGATTCTCTGAAGAAATCTGACCCATATATGGTACTGGCTGACTTTGATTCTTATGCAGAGACTCAGAAGAGAAGTTCTGATCTGTATCGTAATACAAAGAAATGGACACAGATGTCACTGCACAACATTGCAGGGGCCGGTATTTTCTCAGCTGACCGTGCAGTAAACGAGTATGCAAAGGACATTTGGGGCATTAAGTAAATCAATAAAATAAAAAAGCAAAAATAAAATTTTGCAAAAACAACAAGGCTTTCCGTAAAAGCAAACAACGGAAAGCCTTGTTGTAATTTTGAGTAAAGAAAAAAGGGGACTAAATCAATAAAAGTTTTTTGGTCCAGCAATTTTTCAAAAATGCTGGTCGCCGTCCGCAGACGGCGAAACGGCTCGACACTAAAAAATGTTCGTGCGACAAAAACAGAACAAAAAGCAAAAAACAAAATTTCGCAAAATAAAAAGGCTTTCTGTCAAAGTAAAGCAAACAACAGAAAGCCATGTTCTAATTTTAAGTAAAAGAAAAAATGCGAAATTTTGTTGACAAAGCAAAAGAGGGAGCGAAGCGACCAATTTTTACGGACGTTTTAAGTGCTTTTTTAAGGAGAATATTTTGCTAATGGATAAAACTAAAAGAAAAATCATTCTGAATTTCACAAAATCAGAATAAAGCTACAATCCTTAAATCAGATTATCCTAAATTAAGCAAGATTTAAACCGTCCGCAAGATTTGTCGCTTTGCTCCGCTCTTGCTGGGTATAAAAATTTCGCTTTTTTTCTTTGATTGAATTTGAAAAAAGACTTCCTGTTTTGTACTTAACATTTACAGAAAGTCTTTTTATTTTGCGAAATTTTTATTTTGGCTTTGTTCTTCTGTTTTTGTCGCACGAACCTTTTTTAGTGTCGAGCCGTTTCGCCGTCTGCAGACGGCGACCAGCATTTTTGAAAAATTGCTGGACCAAAAAACTTTTATTGATTTAGTTTCTTTTTTTCTTTTACTGAGCCAAAAACTTTTACTGATTTGGTTGCTTGCTGCTTGCTTTTTGCATGAACCTATCTGCTCCTACCTGTACTCTCTTATGAATACAGCTGCCTATCTCTCCACACTCATCTCTTGCAGTTATACTATATGTCACTTCTCTACCGCTTACTCCAATTATTTCAGCCTCAGCAGTAACATTCATGCCTTCCGGCGTAGGCGTATTATGCTTTAACTCCAGATAAGTTCCAACCGTAGTTTCTCCATCCTCTAAATAAGGCTCTATCGCTTTGCAAGCTGCCTCTTCCATAAGCGCACTCATCATAGGTGTCGCATAAACTCTCAATGAACCACTTCCTACTGTAACAGCAAGCTTGCTCTCATCTGCTGTTGATGTCGCTGTCGCTGTAGTTCCTATCATTATAGGCTTCATAACTGTTCTCTCCTTATTAAAATAGAAATTAAAATATAAAAAATATATTGATCTATTTTCCCTATATTATTCTTGCTCAGCTTCTACTTCAGCTGCCGTTTTCTTTCCACCAAGCGTATCAAGTGCACTCGGTGCAACTATATCTCCTAATATATGGTCATATGTCAATGCGTCAAGCTTTTCATTTGCCTTTTGCTTAGGATTATAATTCGTGGAATATACAGGCGTTATAGGCATTTCATCCATCATCGTCTGTGTAAATGAATCTCTAGGAGCATCTATCCAATCCATAATTACATATGGCAAATAGAATACAGATACTTTCTCATCAGGAAGTGTGCTGTTGTCAAGTCCAAAATTATTCCACAAAATATACTTCTGCTCATAAAGCGTAGCACAATTTTCACTAGTTATTCCAAGCTGGGCATATATGCCGTCATCTCCTCGAAGTGACGGAAAATGATCACCTACAAACAATACAACAGTTGGCTCATCAAAATTTTCCATTCTTTTAAGAAAATCATTAAGCCCGTCAGCTGAATGCTGAACCCATTCCAAATAATTATCAAACTCATCACCATCACCCAGAGTATATGGCTGGTGGTTCTGCATTGTTGTGGTATGAATGAAAATAGGCTCTTCTGAATCATTCATCAGCTTTTCTATTTGATTGAGTATGGTGTTATCATCAATATATGTTCCAAAATATTCAACCGGTACAGTAAAGTCTGTATCGAAAATCATTTGGTCATATCCAAAGTTTGCATATATCCTGTTTCTGCCGTAAAAGCTTGATAGATATGGATGAACATACGCTGTATTATAACCCCAAGATTTATAATACGCAGGAACTGTCGGCTGCGGACGGTCTAAAAGCAGTCTGTTTGGCATACTAGGATCGTCCAGTGATTTTACCGGCAGACCAAACATAAGCTCAAACTCTGTTCGAACAGTATAGCTTGCATATGTAGGTGCAATAGCAGTTCCTTCAAAACCCATAGCAGCAGCTTTGTCCAAACCTCTGTACGAATCGCCAATAGTACTTTTAAGTTCATTAAACACTCTGAAATCAGCAAAGGATTCTGACATTATAACTATTACATTTGGCTTGCCGTTTTCAAAATAACTATCTTTCTTCTCCGGCTTTGAAAGATATGGGTCAATTGCATTGCCGCTGTTTTCCTGATAATTATCCGGCTCTTCAAGAGTTGATTCAAAACCTTCTGAACCGGTCTGCATAAAAAATGCAATAAAGCCATTATTGTCATATTTTTCATTCAGTATAAAAGTATTATCAGCTGAACTTGTATCAACACCAAAGAATTTATATATTGGTGCTGAAAAACTTGGAAATACTACAAAACAAACACATATTGACATACAAGCGATACCGGACACAATGCGTATTGGAAGCTTTATTTTTTTGTTTATTTTTGGATTGAAAATAAATGCTGCCGCAATATAGCTTATAACTATAAGTACTGTTATTACAAGCCTTACAGTTATTTTAATATACGCAAATCCCTTAAGAGAAATAATGTTTCCTGTAAGGATCATATCCGGAACCATAAGGTGATTGCCGTTTGTTCCATATTTAAACAACTCTGCTATACTAAGTGCCATTACACCTGCAGATTCAATAAACATTGCAAGCCAGCCACGCCGCAATATAAGCATAAGTCCCCAGAATATTGACGCTATAATAAGAACATCAAACAACATTATCCCGGGATGCTCTGCAATAAATAGAACTAATTTGCTCGGATATTTATTAACTGTAAGCTCTGACATACACACCAGAAATATCGGAAAAATTGCAAGCAAAAAGTAATTAGTCATAGGAAATCTAAGTGTGTTTTTACTATGCCAGTTTTTGAATCTTAATAATTTTTCAGTTATCCCTTTAGTCTTGTCTTTGCACCAATTAAGCATTTTACTTTTCATAACTTCACCAATTTGTCTTTATTTTCTCAGACATAAATTCATTATATATAATGTAAAAATGTAATTTGAAAATTTTATTCACCATGACCTATATTATGGAGCTTAGACTTTTCCTTACCACCAAAGCCTGTTGCTTCATCTTTTTCTGCATTCTCAGTTTTATCTGATTCATCGTCATCATCGCCAAGAATACTCTTATAGTTATCATCACTTTCATCTGCTCCTTCTTCCAAGTCGTCAGAGTCTTTATTCATAGGTGACGAATTCTTTCTATCCTCTTTTGCCTTGCGAAGAGCTTCTTTTTCTTCAGGTGTCATCATATTCTTTCTTACGATCATAACAGAGAAAAATACTATAACTATAAGAATCGCTGCTGCACATACCCAGAATACAATTTTCTTCCACGGAAAACTTCTTGGGCTGAATCCTACACTTACATCACAGTCTTTTATATAACTTTCAGCTGCTGAAAAACCTCTTAGCATAAAGCCTTCTACCGCCTGAGGTATTGCATTGTTTGAATCGTCAATTATTTCAGTTACACCAAATGCGTATTCACCTATACTGCTTGTTCTCTTAGGAAGTGTCACTTCACTTAAATTTTCACAAGAGAAAAACGCATGATCGCCTATTACAAGACTTTCACCTTCGCCATCTGACTCATTGTCAAAACCTGTAAATGTAACGCTTGCCAGTGAATCACAGTCTGAAAATGCTGTACTCATGATATTTGTTACACTCTCCGGAATCACAACAGAACTTAGAGAGGTACAAAAATCAAATGAACCGCTTCCAATAGATTTAAGTCCATCAGGAAAATTTACTTCCTGTAAATTTTGACACTGAAAAAATGCTCCATCATATATATGCTCAACTCCGCTTGGAATTGTAAATGATGTATCTTCACGTGCCGGCGGATAGAAATACAGAGTTTTTTCATCCTTACTATAAAGAACATCGTCCTTTACCATATAGTTAGGATTCTCTTCATCTATTGATATACTAGTAAGTCCCATGCAGCCAAGAAAAGGTGCATCGCCAAGGTCAAGAAGTGTTGACGGGATATTGAACTCGGTAATATTAATACAGCCTGTAAAATTATATCCGCCGATAGCAGTAAGACTATCCGGTATTTCAACATTCTCAAGACTTGTGCACATATAAAATACAAAGTTGCCCATATCATCAAGTGTATCAGGCAATTCTATTTCTTTAAGAGAACGGCATTCACGAAATGCTTCATCCCCTATTGATGTAACTCCATCACCAAATGTTACACTTTCCAGAGAATTGCAATATGCAAACATACCTATTGGGATCTCACTTATATAATTAGGAAGAGATACACTCTTCAGCGATGAACATTCTGAAAAAGCATACGCTCCTATAGATGTAAATTCCTCATTATTAGGAAATGTTACAGACTGCAAACTGTCACAGCCCGAAAATGCACCATCCGCAATTGAAACAACAGTGTATCCGTCAATTTTGGGCATAATGTTTACATGAGAAGCAGAAGCTGCACATTCTGTAACTTCTACAAATCTTGAATCATCTATTACACTATATGTAAGCGTACCATCGTCAAATGTAGTTACCTCTTTATCTTCAGGTGTTTTTACAGTATTTTCAGCATACGCTGCAAGTGCTGATGATGTAAGCACTGTAACTGCTGTAAATGCAGAAACCAACACTGCTGAAAATCGAGATTTTACTGATTTTTTCATTAAGATCATCCTTTCTTTTTTTGATCTGAACGTTTCAGTTCACTGCCCTTTCTTCCGCCAACTACCGGCTTTGGAACAGCAGCCTTCTTTCGTAAAGTTACTATAAGCACAATAGCTCCTATAAGAACGGCTGCTCCGGATATAGATACGATCCATATCCAAAGCTTGCTGCTGCCTTTTCCTGTACCTATTAAATCATATTGCTCTACAAATTTATATATAACATCATTTTGGTCATAATCTACTTTTACACCTTCAAGTTTCTTTGGCTCTGTATCTTCTGACTCTGCATAATATCCCATTGCACCATCACCGATTTTTGTAATAGAATTCGGCAAATGAATATTTCTGAGTTCTATGCAATTAAAGAAACTATATGCTCCTATCTCTTCTGTTCCACTTGGAATATCTATTTCCTTAAGTGCAGCACAGGTATAGAATGCATAGTCACCTATCGTTCTTAGTGAATTCGGAAGTGAAACATCTTTAAGTGACGAACAATATGCAAACATTGATGAACTGATGTCTTTTGTGCCGTCTGGAAGTTTTATACTCTCTATTCCGGTACAGCGAAAGAAAACGTCCATGCCATATACTGTTGCATTGTTTAAATCTATATTTTTAAGATTCACTGCATCTACAAAACTACCGTTTGCAATCTGCGTACAGTCATTCGGTACAGTGTACGCTGATTCTGCTTTTGCTTCTGGATAGCGTATAAGAGTATTGCCGTCCTTTGTAAACAGAACACCATCTTTATCAGCAAACATAGTATTTTCATCAGCTACTGTAATATTTGCCAGAGATTTACATTCTTGAAAAATATATCTCCCGATGTTCTCTACATTTTCGGGAAAATCTATAGATTTCAATGCCTGACACCCCTGAAATGCATAATCTGATATAGTAGTAACACTGCTTGGCAAATCCACATCAGCAATAGATGAACATTGGAAAAAGCTTTCTGAACCGATCTCTTCAAGACCTTCCGGAAGTACGACGCTTTTAAGCGATGTGCATTCATAAAACATTGCTTCAGGAAGTGTCTTTATTCCCTTTGGCAATGTTACGCTTTCAAGCACTGAACAACCATCAAACACTCCTGCTCCGATTTCATCTATCTCACTTGGAAGCTTTATAGATTTTAGTGCCGAACAAGCTGAAAATGCCTGTCTGCCTATAATTCTAACACTATCCGGAACAGTAAGGGATTCGAGAAAATAACATTCTGAAAAAGCATCATCTGCAATTTCTGTAACAGGTACATCATCTATCTCTTCCGGAATAATACAATTCTTTTCACTCTGATAACAGTTTGTTATTATAACATGACCGTCATCTGCGATTTTATAATTAAGCTGTTCATAATCAAGATCGCCATCTTCAGCACTTACCGGCAGTGCCGAGAACATATTAAAAGCAAGTACAGCTCCAAATATAATGCAAATCTTATTTTTCCTCATAGGGTTCATTCCTTTTTATCGTCCTTATCTTTATTATCATTTGCAGATTCCTTGTTTTTCTTTGAAGATATTGAAATAGTTCCAATGCCGCCGCAAAGAACAATTGCACCGAGTGCGATTATTATTACCTTCCATGTAGATTTGGAATTGCTGTTTTCCTCTTTTCTTACTACAACACTAGATTCAGTAGCCTTTTCTTCGCTTTTGCTGCTTTCATCAGAACTGCTGTCGCCGTGGCTTTCGCTGCCAAGCATGGATTTTATCTCATCAGCTGTTTTGGCAATAAATGTAAAATTATTCTCATAGTCATATTCTTCATCTCTGTCTGTTGAATATGTCTGAGCAATAGAACCACTCAGTCCATATATTTTAAGTGTGCTGTATGATGTGGTAAGGTCTTCGGAATATCCCAATGCACAATATCCAATGTTTGTAACAGTAGTAGGAATTACAATGCTTCTAACAGCCGTACCTGCAAATGCACTCTGACCAATCTCTAAAAGTCCTTCATTAAGAGTAACATTTTCAAGGTTTGAACAACCGGCAAATGTCGCACTTGGAATATACAAAATCTGGGACGGAAGCTTTATGTCAGTAAGTCTTTTCATATATGCAAATGAATACATTCCTATTTCAGTTACACTTTCAGGTATATCAAGCTCTTGTATAATTGTATATGCAAATGCCCATGTATCAATATAAATAAGGCTGTCTGGCAAAGTAAGCTCTTTAAGATTTGTATTGCTTGCAAAACAGCCGTGGTAGATTTCTTCAACACCATCAGGAATAACATAAGATGTGTCAGCCTTTTTAGGCGGATATGCAACAATGGCAATACCGTCCTTGGAAAAAAGCACTCCATCTTCTGATTTATACATAGGGTGACCGGCTTCTACAAAGAACTCTTTTATGCTTGTACCATAAAATGCACTTGCACCAATATGGCAAACGTTTACCGGAATAGTAACTGTTTCAATATTAGACTGATTATTAAAGATAAAATCTCCCAGACCAACTACAGTATTGCCGTCAATTTCAGTTGGAAGAACAACATCTTTTTCTTTTGGTTCATATGCAGTAATAACAGCACCGCCAAACTCTTCATCAATATGATATGTATATTCGCCGGAAGTTATTTCCTCGGGTGCTTCTGTAGCATCCTCTGTTTCAGTTTCAGTTTCTGTTTCATCAGTTGTATCAACTGATGAAGTTGTGGTTTTGGTTTCGGTTTCGGCAAAAGCTGTCATACCCATAGATGAAATTGACAGCATTCCGCATAATATAAGTGCTGTAAGTTTATTTTTAGAAAACATATATTTTTATTCCTTTCCTATTATAATTATAATATACTCAACACATATGACAATCGCTCCTATCATTATAACACAACCCTAAAAACATTGCAAGCAATAATAACTGAAAATCAGGTGATATTTACATAAATCTAAAGGTAAAGAAATAAAACATATTTACCAGCCTTCTATCGCATAATGAAAATACATGTAGTTTTTTTACAAAAGCCCTTGCAAATTATCCTTTTTCATGTTATGATGTGGATAATGATATGTGAAAATCATCGCATAATACATAATATATAAAATCAATAAAATAAAAGGAGTATTTTTTTATGAAATACGGTTACTTTGATCTTGAAAACAAAGAATATGTCATCACAAAACCAGACACTCCAGCACCTTGGTGCAACTATCTTGGCTCTCCGGAATATGGTGCTATTATTTCAAATAATGCAGCCGGCTATAGTTTTGTAAAATCCGGTGCAAACGGAAGAATCGCACGCTATCGCTTTAATTCCGAAATGGCACTTCCGGGAAGATATATCTATATTCGTGATAATGATAACGCTGACTATTGGTCTGCTTCATGGCAGCCAGTAGGAAAACCGCTTGATTCATACAAAAGCACCTGTCGTCACGGTACCGCATACACCGTTATCAGTGCTGAATATGCAGGCATTTCATCTGATGTCACATATTATGTTCCTACAGGAAAAACATATGAAGTTTGGCGTGCAATTATAAAAAATGATTCTGATAAGGTGAGAAATCTTTCTCTGTTCGGTTTTGTAGAATTTACAAATGAAGATAACTATGAACAGGATCAGGTTAATTTACAGTACTCACTTTTCATTTCTAAAACAAAGCTCTGCGGCAACAAGATAATGCAGACAATAAGCGAAAACAGTGCTACTGACTGTAGACAAAGATTCATCGGAATGGCTAAGTCAAATGTTACAGCAGCTTGCGGCAGTCTTTCAAACTTTATAGGCTCTTATAGAACATACTCCAATCCAATTGCTGTTGAAACAGGCAAATGTGACGGTGTTATGAACTATAACTCCAACTCATGCGGTGCTATCCAGACAGAATTAACATTGCAGCCGGGCGAATCAAGAGAAATAATCTTTGTTATGGGTCAGAAAAACAATGAAGAAGCTGACGCTATCTTAAAATCATATGAAGAGGACGGCAAGGTTGACGCTGAAGTATCTGAACTTAAAAACTTCTGGCATGGAAAACTTTCAAGCTTCTCTGTTGAAACACCTTCCGAAGAATTCAACAATATGATGAATGTATGGAATGCTTACCAGTGCTTTATTACATTTATCTGGTCAAGAGCAGCTTCACTTATTTACTGCGGTTTGAGAAACGGCTATGGCTATCGTGATACTGTTCAGGATATTCAGGGAATTATTCATCTTGATCCTGAGATGGCTGCCGAAAAGATTCGCTTTATGCTCTCCGCTCAGGTAGACAATGGCGGCGGATTGCCTTTGGTAAAATTCAATCACAATGCAGGTCATGAAAATACTCCTGACGACCCTGAATATGTTAAGGAAACAGGACACCCTTCATATCGTGCAGACGATGCACTTTGGCTCTTCCCTACTATTTTCAAGTATGTAGGCGAAAGCGGAAATACTGCATTCTATGATGAAGTTATCGTATATGCAAACGGCGGAGAAGCTACTGTTTATGACCATTTGAAAAATGCTATCAGATTCTCTATGGAAAGACTTGGCGATCACAAGATGCCTGCTGGACTTCACGCTGACTGGAATGACTGCCTAAGACTTGGCAAAAAGGGCGAATCTACATTCGTAGCATTCCAGCTTTACTACGCAATGTCCATGATGCATGAACTTGCAGAAAAGCGTAACGACAGCGAATATGCAGAATATATCACAAAGGCACAAAAGGAACTCGGCAATGCACTGGAAGAATGTTGGGACGAAGATAGATTTATACGTGGTATTCGTGAAGACGGCGTAATCGTAGGTGCTAAAAAAGATCCGGAGGCTAATATGTGGCTCAACCCACAAAGCTGGAGCGTAATTTCCGGCTTTGCCTCAAAAGAACAAGCTGAAAAAGCTATGCAGTCTGTAGCAAATATTCTAGATACTCCTTATGGTGCAAAGCTGCTTGAACCGCCTTATAAAAATCATTATTTTGACGGTGCACTTATGCATATTTTTAATGCCGACACAAAGGAAAACGGCGGTATATTCTCTCAGTCACAGGGTTGGCTTATCCTTGCAGAAGCTCTGCTTGGTCATGGTGACGCTGCATTCCGCTACTTTATGGAAAGCTCTCCTGCTGCAATGAATGAAAAGGCTGAGATAAGAGTAATGGAACCTTATGTACACGGACAATTCACAGAGTCAAAGGCATCACCATATGCAGGAAGAAGTCACGTACACTGGCTTACAGGTACAGCTTCTACAGTAATGGTGGGCTGCACCGAAGGTATCTGCGGTATGCGTCCAGATGCAGAAGGTCTTGTAATAGATCCGTCAATCCCATCTGAATGGGACAACTTCAAGATGACAAAGAAGTTCAGAGGAAAACTCTTAAATATTACTGTTAAGAATCCTAATCATGTACAGAGCGGTGTCAAGAGTATGACAATGAACGGAAAGTCTGTAAGCGGAAATAAAATATTTGCCGCTGACATGGCTGATGTAAATGAGATCGAAGTTGTTCTGGGCTAAGTAAAGACTAAAAATTAGAACTTGTTCTTATATTCATACAAAAAAGCCGGAACCTGTCTGCATAGAAATTATTCGGACAGGTTCCAAAATTTAAGGTGGTATATGAAAAATGAAATTTTATAGAAAAGCACTTTCTTGTATAATATCTGCCGCAATAGGAATAGGCACAATATGTCTTCCCGTTTCTGCTGTAGAATATTATGAAGAGAATACGCCTATTACTACATCGCAAACATATGGAAATTACACATATCAGCAAAACTCAAAAGGCATAATTATTGATTCTTACAAAGGCACTGAATCAACTGTAAATATTCCATCTCAAATAAATGGTACTCCGGTATATGCTATTAACATGAATGCTTTTTATAATAATGATTCAATAAGAATAGTACAGATTCCGGAAGGCATTACGGAAATCGTATACTACGCTTTCGCTTACTGTGACAGGCTAACATTAGTAACGCTTCCATCAAGCCTAACAACATTAAGATCTGATGCATTTACAGGAACTGCTTGCCTCAATAATCAAAAAACTCCAATAAAATATATTGGAACAAATGCATTTGGTGCTGACACAAAAACATGGGTCGTTGATTGTAACGAAGATGTAAGTTCAATTTCTATTGACTCAGGTGCGAAACATATAGGCGATAGTGCATTCGATACGTGCTATAATCTGACATCAGCAGTGATTCCAAGCAATATTATCAGCATAGGTGCCAGTGCATTTGCAAACTGTACTAAACTTAAAAGTGTTACCCTATCCGAAGGTATCACTACCATTGACACTTCGGCATTTTATCGCTGTCCGGCACTGAAAAGCATTACTATTCCTGCAAGTGTTACCCGTATTGACGACAAGGCATTTGGATATACTTTCAAAGATGTTGGCGATGATACAGACTATAATGCAAAAATTACAGGATTTACTATTTCAGGCTATGCCGGAACTGCTGCGGAAACTTATGCAAAGGAAAACGGATTTAAGTTTATAAATCTTGGTGCCGCATATACAAAAGGTGACGTAAATCAAGACGGCAAAATCGATATAAGTGATGCAATAGAAGTGCTGAATATTTATTCAAGAAACGCTGCCGGACTCGCTGTAAGCGGATATAAAGATATGCAGCTAAAAGCCGCTGATGCAAATGTAGACGGACAGATAAATATTCAGGATGCTTCTTCTATTTTAAGCTACTATTCAAAATATGCAGCCGGACTTAATCCTGTGTTATAACAAATACCAAAAATATGTCTGTAAAATCATACAAATAAACTATTGACAAAGCAAAAGGCATATGCTATAATGTATGAAAGATGTGTCAGACGTACAGTTCGATAGTCTTTATAGAAACCCGATTTTGTTTACGGATAAAGTTAATATAATAATGCGTTGAAGAGAACGCCTTATTCCAATAGTGTTCATAAAAGAGAGTCTTTGCCACAGGCTGAAAGCAGAGAGTTCACAGGAATCAAAGGATACCATTCTCCGAGTCTGCCCAATCAGCAGCGGGTTCTCCCGTTACAGAGTTTAATGAGGTCTGTTGTACTTACAGACAAATTTAGGGTGGAACCGTGGTTTTCTATGTAAAATTGCCCCTTGTACATTTTCACAATGTACAAGGGGCTTTTTTTGATATAAAAATATTTCAAAACAATTTATTTAAAAAATTAAAAATAAAGGGAGAGATTATAATGATTAGTTTAAAACTAAAAGACGGCAGTATCCGTGAAATCGAAGCAGCCTCTTCCGCTGCGGAAATCATTAAGGGTATTGGCATGGGTCTTTACAAAGCTGCTTGCTGCGTAAAGATAAACGGTGAAGTAAAGGACATTAGAACTGTTATTGATTCAGACTGCGAATTTGAAGTAATGACATTTGATTCCGAAGAAGGCAAAAAGACTTTTTGGCATACAGCATCTCATATTCTTGCACAGGCTGTAAAAAGACTTTACCCAAATGCAAAGCTTGCTATCGGTCCTGCGATTGACGGCGGTTTTTATTATGACTTTGATTTAAAAAAACCTTTTACAACAGAAGATCTAAACAAAATCGAAGCTGAGATGAAAAAAATAGTCAAGGCTAATATCACGCTTAATGCATTCACACTTTCACCGGAAGAAGCTGTTGCCAAGCTTAAAGAAATGGATGAGCCTTATAAGGTCGAACTTTGCGAAGAACACGTATCAAAGGGAGAACCTATTTCATTCTATCAGCAGGAAGAATTTATCGACCTTTGTGCAGGTCCTCACCTTATGAGTACAGGCACAGTAAAAGCTTTTAAACTCCTTTCATGTACAGGTGCATATTGGAGAGGCTCTGAAAAGAATAAAATGCTCTCCCGTATTTATGCAACAGCATTTCCTAAGGCAGCACAGCTGGAAGAAGAATTAAAACGCCGTGAAGAAGCTAAAATGCGTGATCACAATAAGCTTGGACGTGAACTTGAATATTTCACAACTGTTGACTGCATAGGTCAGGGACTGCCTATTCTTTTGCCAAAGGGTGCAAGAGTTGTACAGCTTCTCCAGAGATGGATCGAAGACGAAGAGCAAAAGAGAGGCTATCTCCTTACAAAAACTCCTCTTATGGCAAAGTCAGACCTTTATAAAATATCAGGTCACTGGGATCATTACCTTGATGGTATGTTTGTACTCGGTGATCCTCACGATGAAACAAAAGAATGCTTTGCACTGCGTCCTATGACCTGTCCGTTCCAATATCAGGTATTCCTGAACCGTCAGCGTTCTTACCGTGATCTGCCTATGCGTCTGGGCGAAACATCCACACTTTTCAGAAACGAAGACAGCGGCGAAATGCACGGTCTTATTCGTGTAAGACAGTTTACTATTTCCGAAGGACATCTGATTTTACGTCCTGAACAGCTGGAAGAAGAATTCAAAGGCTGTTTGGAACTTGCTAAATATTGCCTTGATACACTCGGTATGCTTGATGACTGCACATTCCGTTTCTCACAGTGGGATCCTGCAAATCCTAAGAATAAATACGAAGGTACAGCTGAGCAGTGGGAAGAAGCACAGAGCATTATGGGCAAGATACTTGACCACCTCGGCGTTGACTATACAATAGGCGTTGATGAAGCTGCATTCTATGGACCGAAACTTGATATTCAGTATAAGAATGTATTCGGTAAGGAAGATACTATTGTTACAATACAGATCGATATGCTGCTGGCTGAAAAGTTCGGCATGGAATATGTAGATGTAGACGGTTCAAAACGCAGACCTTATATAATTCACAGAACATCTATGGGTTGTTATGAAAGAACACTTGCATATCTCATTGAAAGATATGCCGGTGCATTACCACTCTGGCTCGCTCCTGAACAGGTAAGACTTATCCCGATTGCAGACCGTCACCTTGATTATACATATGAACTTCTCCATAAACTTGAAGCTGCTGGAATCCGCTGCGAAGTTGATAACCGTGCAGAAAAGGTTGGTTACAAGATTCGTCAGGCTGTTATGGAAAAGGTTCCTTATATGATCACTCTGGGCGACAATGAAGTATCTGAAAATACAGTTGCAGTAAGAAGCCGTAAAGATGGCGACCTTGGCAGCATGACTCAGGAAGAGCTTGTAGAAAAGCTTATCGAAGAAATTAAAACTAAGAAAAAGTAACGAGTTGTCCCCAGTTCGACCGCCCTACGCCCCTTAGCTTTCACTTTTTTTATCATTTAAAGTGTACAACGTCCCATGTCAGGGGACGATATGCTTGTATTGTAAATGAAAACAACAAAAAGGCTGTTGCAGCTCAAATCCCTGCAACAGCCACTTTCTTAAAAATATAGATTACCCTAAGAAAGTGCAAATCTTTTTCTCACTGCACGGCAGATAAAAATTGCGGGAAAAGAAATTAAAAACCACATAATAGAAAATGGAAGACAAATTTGACCAAAAAGATTAAGCGGTATATTGGAATAATCCCACACTGACCATCCTAAAATAATATTATCCATTACTCCTGTAACCATTTCAAAAGCGGTTATCATAAAAGCACCGGAAATTGCTTTGAAGATAAGCGGTTCATTATCAGTCGATATGCAGTACAGTACTGAACCGGATACTCCGCCTAAAATGGTCATCGTCCAATGAGTGTAACCACGATATATAATTTCAATAAGACTATATATAAGTGAGCCAAGCAAAAATATAAATATCAGTTCATATATATGAATACGTTTCTTCATAAGCACCTCTGGAATCTTTTTAAAACCTGTCCTTTGGACGAGCTTTCAAACGAGCTTCTATTTATTACTACTATTATTATAAATAAGCTGCTTTTTATGCAGCATAATGAAAGGAATATAATTTATGCGAAAAAGCGGAATTTTAATGCATATCTCAAGTCTGCCTTCTGATTATGGCATTGGCAAACTTGGAAAAGAAGCATACGCCTTTGTAGACTTTTTGGAGAAAAGCGGTGTTTCAGTATGGCAGATACTCCCAATATCTCCTACAAGCTATGGCGATTCTCCTTATCAGTCATTTTCAGTTCATGCAGGCAATCCATATTTTATAGATTTTGAAACACTTGAAAAAGATGGCTTACTTGAAAAATCTGAATATTCAGATGTAAATTGGGGAATCGATCCATTGCGTGTTGATTACGAAAAGATTTATTATAATGTCTTTCCGGTACTACGCAAGGCATATGAACGCTTTGATAAGAAAAATACAAACTATAAAAAGTTTTTGAAAGAAAAATCCGACTGGATATATGACTATGCACTGTTTATGGCACTTAAAGACGCTCACGGCGGAAGACCTTGGCAGGAATGGGAAAAGCCTATTTCAATGTTTGAAGAAAAGGCCGTAGCAGATGCAAGAGAAGAATATGCAGATGATATAGGCTTTTATTGTGTAATACAGTATTGGTTCTATTCACAATGGACAAAGCTTAAATCATACTGCAATGAAAAGGGAATATCTATTGTAGGTGATATTCCGATATATGTTGCATATGACAGTGTAGACGTTTGGACAAGTCCTGAACTTTTCTGCCTTGATGAAGAACGTGTTCCTACAGATGTTGCAGGCTGTCCACCTGATTTCTTCTCGGCAACAGGTCAGCTCTGGGGCAATCCTCTTTACGATTGGAATTATCATAAAAAGACCGACTTCAAGTGGTGGATAAAACGTCTTGGAAGTGCTATAGAACTTTATGATACTGTAAGAATCGACCACTTCAGAGGATTTGAAAGCTACTATGCAATACCATACGGCAATCCGACTGCTGAAATAGGCGAATGGCGTAAAGGTCCAAACACTGCACTTTTTGAGGCTGCTAAAAAATCTCTTGGCGAAATGTCAATTATAGCAGAAGATTTGGGCTTTATTACTCCGGAAGTAAGAGAAATGCTCGATGCCTGCGGTTATCCGGGAATGAAAATAATGCAATTTGCATTTGACAGTGATTCAAGCTGCGGTGATCTTCCGCACAATTACAAATCAAGCAATTGCATTGTATATACCGGAACTCATGACAATGCGACATTAAACGGCTGGGTCAACTCTCTTGGCTCTAAGTCTGTATCATTTGCTAAAAGATACCTAAGGGTAAAGGATAGAAAAGATCTGCCGGAAGCAATGATAAGAGCTGTATGGAGCAGTACCGGTGAACTTGCCGTTGCACAAATTCAGGACTTTTTGAATGAAGGTGCTGATGCAAGAATGAACATACCGGCTACAGCCTCCGGCAACTGGCAATATAGAGTCAAAAAAGGCTCATTCACACAAAAACTTGCAAAGAAAATATATGCACTTAACAAGCTGTTCTACAGACTGCCGATAAAAGAAAATGATGATGAAAATTAAAATATAAAAAACAAAAAGCATCTGCTTTAAGGTGAAAATACAAGCCTTAAAGCAGATGCTTTATTTAGAACAAATTCTTAAATCTTTTTTTCTCAATTATTATTCATTACATAAGCTCGCATATAAGCTCTGCAAACTCTGACGGATTTTCAATCGGCATACCCTCTATAAGCAGTGCCTGATAGTACATAAGTTCACTGTACTTCTTAAGCTTATCTTCATCACTGCCGCTGAGTGTCATAAGTTTATCATATACATTATGCTCTGGATTTATTTCAAGCACTACTTGTGCATTTATTTTCTGATCTGCTCCCGGCATTGCGTTCAGAGTCTTTGCCATTTCCATGGTAATCTCACCTTCGCTTGACAGACATACTGCATGATTCTTAAGTCTGCTTGAAAGCTTTACATTGTTTACCTTGCCCTCAAGTGCTTTCTTTACACTCTCAAGCATTTCCTTGCTGTTTTCAGACTTTTCTTCAAGAGCCTTCTTTTCTTCTTCACTTTCAAGATTTAAGTCGCTGTCAGCTACAGACTTAAACTTCTTATCTTTGTACTGCATAAGCATACGTATTGCAAATTCATCTACATTATCAGTGAAATACAGAAGTTCATAGCCCTTTGCCTTTACAGCTTCTACCTGTGGAAGTGACTTTGCTCTTGCCAAAGTTTCACCGGCTGCATAGTAAATATATTCCTGACCTTCAGGCATTCTGTCAACATATTCTGCAAGAGAAGTAAGCGGATCGCCATCATTAGATGATATAAACAGCAGCAGATCCTGAAGTACATCCTTATGCATACCATAATCGGAATATACGCCGTACTTAAGCTGAAGTCCAAATGCTTTGTAGAATTCCTCGTACTTATCACGGTCATTCTTCATCATTCTTGTAAGTTCATTCTTAACAGTACGCTCAACGCTCTTTGCAATAATTCTCAGCTGTGCATCATGCTGAAGCATTTCTCTTGAAATATTAAGTGAAACATCTTCAGAATCAACAAGTCCCTTTACAAAGCTGAAGTAATCAGGCAACAGGTCTTCGCAGCAATCCATTATCAAAACGCCGTTTGCATAAAGCTGAAGTCCCTTTTTATATTCCTTTGAATAGAAGTCATATGGTGCACGTGACGGAATATAAAGCAGTGCATCATAAGTCGGTATACCTTCGTTATGCACATGAGAATGTGCCAAAGGATCGGAGTAATCACCAAACTTATCTTTGTAAAAATTATTGTAATCATCATCTGTAAGTTCATTCTTGTTCTTACGCCAGATAGGGATCATGCCATTGAGAGTTGTTTCTTCTATATAATCTTCATAAGCTTCTGCACTATGATCATCTTCCTTAGCGTCTGGCTTTCTGCGGTTCTTTTTCATATCCATAACTATAGGGAATCTGATATAATCACTATAACGCTTAACAAGTGTCTGAATGCGATATTGATTCAGATAATCGCTATAAGATTCGCTGCCTTCTTCGCCGTCCTTTTCATCCGGAAGGATCTCCAAGGTTATTTCTGTACCAACAGTTTCCTTATCACAAGTATCAATAGTATATCCGTCAGTACCTTCTGACTCCCAAATATAAGCTGTATCAGAACCAAACGCACGTGACTTTACTGTAACCTTGCTAGCAACCATGAATGCAGAATAGAAACCTACACCAAACTGACCGATAATCTGGCTGTCTTCAGAGAGCTGATTTTCACTCTTAAACTTAAGAGAACCGCTGTTTGCAATAATACCCAAATTATTTTCAAGCTCTTCCTTAGTCATACCTATACCGTTATCGGATATTGTAAGAGTTCTTGCATCTTCATCTATAGTAATGCGGATTTTAAAATCTGATTTAGACATACCAACACTGTCATCAGTCAATGATTTGAAATAAAGTTTATCTATAGCATCACTTGCATTAGAAATAAGCTCACGAAGGAAGATTTCCTTGTGTGTATAAATTGAATGAATCATCATATCCAGAAGTCGTTTAGACTCTGCTTTAAATTGTTTCTGTTCCATTATAAAAGCTCCTTTTTCTCTTTATTAGCACTCTTCATCTTTGAGTGCTAATACTATTATATCACGTCTGCTAAATTCGTCAAGAGCGGCAGGAGCTTTTTTACATTTACGCAATATTTAATCTTATATATGTCAATATTTATTGCAGACTCTTAATAAAACTGATTATAACAAAAAGCTTTTTGCAGCTGCCTATTGTGGCGTTACTGCAAAAAGCTTTTGTTTTGTTATTGCTGTTATTATTTATTTTTCATCTGTCTGCTTATCTGAAATTACAGGCTGTTTCTTATTACAGAATACAACATTCAATACAATAATGATTATACCCAAAATTATAAAGAATACAGATTTGGTAAAAATACGCTGAAGTCCGCTTTCAAGAAGATTTGTAATGGCAGTAAATGTTATCAGCTCTTTTACAGCAAAACTGTTTATTGCATTAGTGCATAAAACATATATGCATGGAATAAGTGCAAGTGCACCACCGCAGAAAAATCCGGTTCCTGACCAGTATAATCTTCTCCAACTTCTGTGTCTTTCAATAAGTATAAATACAATAATTAAAATCATAAATAAACCATACAATGTCCAGTTCAATACATTTAAAACCGGCTTGTATTTTTGTATCTTATCAAGATAACCATTGCTTTTAAGTGTATTCATATAGAAAGCGTCCATGCGATTTTCTATAGTAGATTTTGCATTTGTTATAGTTTCATCAAGCTTTTTATCAAATGCATCATCAGGCTTATAGTTAATGGACTCTGCATATTCATTGAAAAAGTCTGTTATGCTTTTCTCCAGTGTACTGTAATCTGTTAAATAATCAGCTTCTTTGCCGTCAATATAATCAAGATATATCTCTGTACGCTTACACATTTCCTTTTCAAGCCATTGTGAATCTATAGCTTCCATATAAACTTCTGCCGGAATTGCTGTTGTATTATACTGTTTTTTAAAGTCACTTTCAATTGCATCATATGCCTTATCAGCAAGCTTTTCATCTTGTATAATATCAGTATATACCTTAGGCAGACTTAATATAGAATCAGCTGATGAAACGAAAATATAACCAGCAATAAAGAATGACATTAACACTGTAAGAATTATTCTTCCTATCGTATAGCCTTTACTCATTATTCTGACTCCTCCGGATTATAATATACCATTTCTGTCGGTTTGCATACAACACCCACACGCTTTTCAGATGAACCGAATACCTGCATTTCACAGGTATAGAGTGTGAGTTTTTCTTCTTTTGCCGGAAGAACATATTTTTTATCATTTGCATTAAATTCAATAAGCTCTGATACTTCATATGTGAATTGTCCGTACTGAGTATAAAGAGTGACTTTATCTCCCACAGCAGCCTTATTAAGTTCATTAAAGAATGTATTTACATGAGCGTCTATAACGACATTGCCGCCTGAACCGGCAGCAGTTGAAGATGTAGTTTGTACAGCACCAAGCTCTAAAAGTTCCGAATTGCTTCCCCAATAAACAGGAACTGAAAGTCCTATAGATTCAATCTCCAAAACTGCATATTGTTCACCAAATACAGGTATAGTTACCTTACCCTTTGAGTAAGTTTCACCGCTGTAATTTTTATCAATATCATTATTGACAACTTCCAATCCACTGCCGTTTATGTTTTTCATATCGTCCATAAATGCTATCTTAGTGAATGTTGACAGCTTTTCATATGGCTTGATCAACATGGGAATTGCAATTCCTATACACAATATGAGTATGAATATCGGAAGAATAAGACTTACAAGCCAGCTCATATACTGCTCATTATGTTTGCCTTCATTTGTGCTATGAAGTTTTGTCTTTTTATTTTGGGTCATATATATTTTACTCCCTATTTTTCTTTGATTTTGTTATAAAAGCTATCCCTCCTACTGACAAGATCAGCATAGCACCGGATACTACGATCGGAACTGTATATGAATATCCTGTCGGATCAACTGTCATACTCATAGATGTAACATTTATAAGCTTTCCGTTTTCATCAATGGCACTTACTACAAGGTTATCACCTGAAAGCTCATCTATATTAAAGCTTATACCAAACTCCTTTCCAACGTCCATGAAATTTGCAAGCAGCTTTGCTTTATCCTCAGCACTAAGCAGCTTAATAATGCTGTTTCGTTCACTTGGAGTCATAGAGTTTATAAATTCCTTCTTTTCCTTTTCAGTCATAGAATTAAGATACTCTTTCTTTTCTTCAAGTGATGCGTTTATAAACTTATCATCATTCTTACGCTTTGTTGTAACGGTAGTAGTTGCTGTTGTTTTGCCGCTATCAGGTGCAGCAGTTGTAGTAGATGCAACAGGTCCTTTTATTCCATATTGTTCTTCAATTTGCTTTGCTACCTCTTCATCATACTGATAGATCATAGAGATTGCCTTGTCACACTGTTCAGATGTATAATTTCCGCCTGAATAAGTATTGATAGCCTCCTGGATCATCCAGTCCGGCCAACCGGCTGCATAAGCAGCTCCTATAACATCACCTACAGTTGTGGCTGATGCAGTCATATTACCGCAGAGTGGAAATGCTGCTGTAATGACTGCTGCAAAGGCTGCTGCCATTTTTAATTTTCTTGTATTCTTCATAAAATATTATCCTTTCCATTTGTTTGTACGGTATTTTGTTTTTATGCTTACAGGGATAATCCCACATCTATCATTATAATGCTTTTGATAGAAAAATGCAAGTGTTTCCATACATTTACACGTATCTTTCATAAATATATCAATGTAATAATTTTCATAAATCAATAAAAGTTTTTTGATCCAGCAATTTTTCAAAAATGCTGGTCGCCGTCCGCAGACGGCGAAACGTCTCATCACCAAAAAAGGTTCGTGCGATAAAAAAAGAACAAAAAAGCCAAAATAAAAATTTCGCAAAATAAAAAAAACTTTCCGTTAATGTCAAGCACAAAACAGAAAGCCTAGCTTTAGTTGCAGTAAAGAAAAAATGCGAAATTTTTATACCTAGCAAGAGCGGAGCGAAGCGACAAATCTTGCGGATGGTTTAAGTGCTTTTTTAAATAGAATATCTCTCTAATGGATAAAACAAAAAAAGAAAACCTATCCTGAACTTTACAAAATCAGAGCAAAGCTATAATTCTTAAAGCAACTTATCCTAAATTAAGCAAGATATAAGCCGTCCGCAAAAATTGGTCGCTTTGCTCCCTCTTTTGCTTTGTCAACAAAATTTCGCTTTTTTTCTTTGCTTGAATTTGAAAGAAGGCTTTCTATCGTTTGCTTGATTTTGACAGAAAGCCCTTTTATTTTGCGAAATTTTGTTTTTTGTTTTTACGCTAAATTTATCGCACGAACCTTTTTTGGTGATGAGCCGTTTCGCTGTCTGCGGACA